>JAJFUI010000304.1 GCA_021372555.1 Planctomycetaceae bacterium
GGCTGGCAGGGTAGCTCCTCGCTCGCGGGGTTCGTTGGCGAACCGTTGGGCAGCGACTACAATGGATAGTCGCGTGAGGATATTATGCCGACGGCGCCTCGGATGTCGCCGCATAATACCGCAATGGATCAACGAGAGGGAATCACCAGTGTCGCATCGGCTTTCCACGATTGAAGCAGCCACCGAGGCCCTTGCTGCGGGGAAGATCATCGTCGTGATGGACGACGAGGATCGCGAGAACGAAGGCGATTTTATCTGTGCAGCCGAGAAGGTCACGCCGGAAATCGTCAACTTCATGATTACGCACGGGCGAGGGCAGCTCTGTATGCCCATCCTGCGCGAGACGGCCGCGCGGCTCGATCTGCCTCAGATCGTGGAGAACAACACGGCCCCCTTGGGCACGGCTTTTACCGTGCCGGTCGATCACCGCAGCAGCCGTACGGGCGTGACGGCCCCGGAGCGTGCGAAGACTATTCAAGAGATCCTCAACCCGGCGAGCAAGCCATCCGACTTCGCCCGGCCGGGGCACCTTTATCCGCTGGTCGCCAAGGAAGGCGGCGTCCTGCGGCGCGCCGGCCACACCGAGGCCACGATCGATCTGGTTCGCATGGCGGGGCTTCGGCCGGCAGGCGTGTTGATCGAAATCCTCGGGCCGACCGGCGATCGGGCGAACCGCGAGGAGCTTTACGCCTTGGCCGAGAAGCACGGGTTCGAGATCATCACGATTGAAGCCCTCATCAAGCACCGCCGTCGTAGCGAGAAGCTCGTCTACCGGCTGGCCGAAGCGGACCTGCCCACCCGGTTCGGCTGCGGCCGCATTGTTGCCTACGGCGTGAAGTACGAGGACCAGCAGCCGTTGGCCATCGTGATTGGCGATCCGGCGTCGAGACCGGAACCGCTCGTGCGGCTCCATTCCGCCTGTTTCACCGGCGACTTGCTCTGCTCGCTCCGTTGCGACTGCGGCGACCAGCTTCAATTGGCCATGCAGATGATCGGCCAGGAAGGGGCCGGCGTTCTGGTGTATCTTCCGCAAGAAGGACGTGGCATCGGGCTGGTCGAGAAGATCAAGGCCTACAGCCTCCAGGATCAGGGGATGGACACCGTCGAAGCGAATCTGGCCTTGGGCCACCAGGTCGACAGCCGCGACTACGGCGTCGGCATCCAGGTGCTCAAGGATCTCGGGCTTTCGAAGATCCGACTGCTGACCAACAACCCGAAGAAGACCAACGCCTTCATCTACGGCGGCTTCGACCTCGAAGTCGTCGACCAGGTGCCGATTATCGGCCCAATCAACGAGTACAACGCTCGCTACATCTCGGCGAAGCGCGACAAGCTCGGGCACAATCTGCCGTAGTTGCCCAGGGAGCACGCCGTTGTCCCCGCGCGGGTGGAACCGCCCGTGTTGTCTGTGCAGCCGACAGCTTCCTGCTTGATCAAACGGGTTCCCTCGCGCGTTCTCCGCTCGCGGTGCTTGTTGGAAGCGGGGGGGATCGCTTACAATGGGCCCATTGCCGGCCTAAGTCCGGGACAAATGCACGCAGGAGCTGAAACATGATTTCCAGCAGCGATCTGGTCCGTTACCAAAACGAGGGTAGGAAGTTGTTCGAGCGGGCGAATATCGTCATCACGCCCGAGGAAGCCAAACGGATCGAGATCGCCGACTTCGGTCTCGGCCAGACCGAGCAGACCGGCCTGATCATCTTGGTGTACGTGAACACCGACCGCGTTTGCGCCAAGGAGTTGGTGCTGCTGCCCGGGCAGACTTGCCCGGAGCATCGCCACCCCACGAAGGGCTCGGTGCTGGGTAAGGAAGAGACGTTCCGCTGCCGCTGGGGCGAGGTGTATCTGTACGTCCCTGGCGAGCCGGTTAAGTCGCCGAAGGCCAAGACGCCGGCCGGCCGCGAGAAGACCTACACCGTCTGGCACGAGATCGTGCTGAAGCCGGGCCAACAGTACACGTTGAAGCCGGACACGCTGCACTGGTTCCAGGGCGGCCCGCAGGGCGCGGTGGTTTCCGAGTTCTCCACCCGCAGCACCGACGAAGCAGACGCTTTCACCGACGAAGAGATTCAGCGCATCACCAAGGTCAAGTAGCACTTTCCGCGGTGAGCTGATCGTTCGAACAAAACAATCGCGGATTGTTGAGGTGGCAGTTGTACTGCCACTTCGTGGGCGACTGTAAAATGGTTGCCCCAACAACCAGCAGGAACTATAAGAAACACGCAGGGAGCTTGTCTATGAACCGTCGTGCGATGCCGATCCTGGCGGCCTTTCTTTGCATGGGCTTTGTCGATGGGGTGGGGGCTTTCGTCGGCCTAGCGCAAAAGCAGTTTACTCTCAGCAATTTTGCGGCGACGATGATCCCCTTCGTTGGCTTTATCGCCTTCGGTTTCCTCTCGGTGCCGGTAGGTTTGCTGCAAGACCGAACGAGTAAGAAGACGATTCTTCTGGCCGGCCTTGTTTTCATCCTGATCGGCACGGCTCTCTCGTGGGCCGGCTTGCATAGCTACGGGCTATTCCTTGCTACGATCTTACTCATGGGCATTGGAACCTCCGTGCTTCAGGTGGCCGGTAACCCGATCATGCGCGACGTCTCCGATCCCAAGTTCTATTCCCGCAACTTGAGCATCGGGCAATGCGTCAAGGCGGTTGGATCGATCTCCGGCTCGTTGGTTCCTGCTCTGCTCACCTGCTTTTCCGTAGCGCTGGCCACGATTGGCATTGTCAAGGATTGGCAGGTCCTCTTCCCGATGTACACGGTACTTCTTGCGATTACCGTGTTGTGGGTCGCCATGACGAGGATCGAAGAGCATCGCGATGCCGGTGGCGAACGGGCAAGCCTCGGATCCTGTCTCGCCCTGTTGGGAAACCCCTACGTGCTGACGATGGTGCTCGCAATTTTCCTTTATGTCGGCACCGAAGTCTGCATCAGCGCGAACGTGCCGCTGTATCTCAAGGACCGATTTTCTCTTGATTTGAAAACGTGGGGCATCCTCGGCAACTCGTTGTTCTTCGTTTGTCTCTTGGCGGGACGGTTCATGGGATCGGTCGTGTTGAATTGGATCGCCGCCGCAAAATTCTTTCTTCTGACGGTGCTGGTGACGGTTGTCGGACTTGCCGGACTGCTGTTCGCCAACAGCCCCCAGGTCGGCGTTGTTTGCATCATCTTGGCCGGAATTGGATGTGCGAACATCTTTCCGCTCGTGTTTTCCATTGCCGTTAACCACATGCCCGAACGAACCAATGAAATCTCCGGCCTCATGGTGACGGCGATTGTCGGCGGCGCCGTAATGCCGCCCGTGATGGGGAAGGTTGCTGACCTGACGGGAAGCACGACACTAGGGTTTCTGGTGCCGTTGGTGTGCGTCCTGTACCTCTTGTTCAGCGCGGCGGTGGCCATCAAGACGGCATCCGATGCGAAGGCCAAGGCGAACGCGTAATCTGTGAACTCCCCAACATTGAGATAGTCCCATGATGCTGTATAACCGTTGTCCCGTTTTTTCCATCGCTTTGGCGACTTGCTTCGCCTGGTCGACCGCTTGCCGCGCCCAGGTGCTCATTGGTGGGCAGGGCCAGGCAGCCGCGAATTCGACTGCCGCGCCGAAGCCGATCGATTGCGTCAATCCGATGGTCGGCACGTCCGGGCACGGGCACACCTACCCGGGCGCTACCGCGCCGTTCGGCATGGTGCAGCTCAGCCCTGACACACGGCTCGACGGCTGGGACGGTTGCAGCGGCTACTATTACGCCGACAAGTCGATCCTCGGCTTCAGCCATACGCACATCAGCGGGACCGGCTGCGCCGATCTCGGCGACATCCGTTTTACGCCAATTAGCGGTGAGATGTATCCGCCGGAGAAGAACGGCTATCACCTGCCCTTCTCGCACGATAATGAAGTGGCGAAGGTCGGTTACTACTCGGTCACGCTTACGAAGCCGAAGGTCAAAGCGGAGTTGACCGCAACCGAACACGCCGGCATGCATCGCTACACGTTTCCGGCCGACAAACCGGCCCACCTCGTGGTCGATCTGATTCGCGCCGTCGGCGATGCAAACGGCGACTGGACTCCCATCGAAAGCAGCTTGGTGGCCGAGAGCAAAAGGACGTTTAGCGGCTTCCGCCACAGCAAGGGCTGGGCCCCCGACAAGACCTTCTATTTTGTGGCTGAGCTTTCGCAGCCGTGCGATGGGTGGACTATCGAGACGGACGGCAAGGCGGTGGCCAACGCCCCGCAGGGACGCGGCAAACGCGTCAACGCCCATTTCGATTTCACACGACTCGAAAAACCGCTGCTGATTCGGGTGGGCATCTCCGCCGTGAGCGTCGAGGCTGCTCGCAAAAACCTTGCGGCTGAGATTTCGTCGTGGGACTTCGATGGGGTCGTCACAAAGACGCGTGCACTATGGTCGGATCTGTTGGGGAAGCTCGACGTTCAGATGGCTGACCGCGCGGCGATGGAGACGTTCTACACGTCGCTTTATCACACGGCCCTGGCGCCGATGATGTTCAACGACGCCGATGGCGCGTACCGCGGAATCGACCGCAAGACCTACTCAAAACCCGGCTTCACCTACTACAGCACTTTCTCCCTTTGGGACACATTCCGCGCCGAGCATCCGCTGCTGACGATCTACCAGCCGCAGCGGGTCAACGATTTCGTCAACACGATGTTGGCCCATTACAAGCAGTATGGCAAACATGCGCTGCCCGTCTGGTCGCTGGCCGGCGACGAAACATGGTGCATGATCGGCAATCACGCGATTCCCGTGATTGTCGATGCATACGCCAAAGGGTTCCGTGGGTTCGACGCCGAAGCCGCCTACGCGGCCATGCGCGACACCGTTATGCAGGACCGCAATTGCCTCGGTGAGTATAGGAAGTACGGCTACATTCCCACTGCCGCCAAGAAGGACGAGGCGAAGCAATCGGTCTCGCGCACGCTGGAATACGCCTACGACGACTCTTGTGTGGCGCGGATGGCGGCCATGCTCGGCAAGAAGGATGACGCCGAGTTATTCGCCAAGCGAGCGGAAAACTGGCGCAACGTCTTCGACCGTTCGGTCGGCTTCGCCCGCGGCAAGACGGCCGATGGCCACTGGCGCGATCCGTTCACTCCGCGGGAACTCATTTGGGCGGACTACACCGAGGCCACGGGCTGGCAGTATACGTGGTTCGTCCCACAAAACGTGCCAGGCCTGATCGAGGCGATGGGCGGCGATGAAAAGTATCTGGCAAAGCTCGATGGTCTGTTCACCGCCAGCTCCGAGGTGCTTACGGCCTCGCCCGACATCACGGGCTTGATTGGCCAATATGCCCACGGCAACGAGCCCTGCCATCACATCGCGTATCTCTATAACTACGCCGGCGCACCGTCGAAGACCCAGGCCCGCGTGCGGGAAATCTGCCGGAAGTTCTACAACAACACCGTCGAGGGCTGCTGCGGCAACGACGACTGCGGGCAAATGTCGGCCTGGTACGTTCTCACCGCGTTGGGGTTCTACCCGGTTGACCCGGCGTCGGGCATCTACGTCATCGGCAGCCCCGTCGTGAACAAGGCTGTAATCAACCTCGATCCCAAGTATCACAAGGGAAAGACGTTCACGATCATCGCCGAAAACAATTCACCGCAGAACGTCTACATCCAGTCGGCCACGCTGAACGGCCAACCGCTCACGCGGAGTTGGTTGAGCCACGCCGAACTGACCGCCGGCGGCGAGTTGATCCTCAAGATGGGCTCCGCCCCGAATCCCGCCTGGGGCAGCAGCACGGAAGATCGCCCGCCCGTAGCTATCAAGTAAACGCCGTCGATCGCGAATGCGGACAGAAAGCTGGCTGCCGATGGTTACCGCCGTGGGCAGCAGCCGCCGGATTTTCTGATTTTGGCGGCGCGGGCGCTGTCGGCTTGCAGTTCGGGCACTTCGCCAAAACACTTGGCAAGGCATTCCAACAACTTTCGATGGAATGGCGTCTTGGCTGGAGCAAGCGAATAGTGGCTCCAGAGCCCTGACTTTCGGACTGACACCAGATCGGCCTTCCGCAAGTAAGCCAAGTGTCGTGAGATACGGGGCTGCGGGGCCTGCAAGATCTCGACGATGTCGCCCACACAGAGCTCGCCATCTTGGAGGACGTGAAGAATCCGCAGTCGCGTGCGGTCGGAGAACGCCCGGAACTTTGCATCGGTGCAGGCGGCCGGAGACGCGGTGGAAGACTTTCTCATGCTCGTGCGGGGATCATTGGTGCCATCGACAAACCCGTTGATCCTCTACAGTTAGCTGAGCAAGACGATTCCGTCAAGCCCCAAGGGCGCATCGCGAGCAGGTGGGCCGCCGCAATGCACAAAGCCGCCTCCGTTGGCCCTCGCCTTAGCCTCTCCCAAAGGGTGAGGGGATCAATTGCTGGTCACGCCGCCCAGCAGGCGTCTTCGCTGGCGTCGTGGTTGGCGATCGCGCCGTCTTTCAGCCTCAGGATCCGCGTGGCCCTCTTGGCGGCGCGAGGGTCGTGCGTCACCATCACGATGGTACGACCCTCTTCATTGAACTCCTGAAAGAACCCGATAATCTGCTGGCTGGTTTCGGGATCCAAGTTTCCGGTCGGCTCGTCGGCCAGAATCACGGCGGGATCGTTGGCCAACATTCGAGCCAAGGCGACCCGCTGCTGCTGACCGACGCTCAGTTCGCATGGCTTATGATGCATTCGGTCGGCCAGGCCAACTCGTTCCAGCAGTGACGCCGCCCGTTCCTTCTGGGCGGACCCATTCATTTTCGCGAGGAAGAGCGGTATCTGGACGTTCTCCTGTGCCGATAGATATGGCACCAGATTGAACGTCTGGAACACAAACCCGACTTTCTCTCGCCGCAGGCGCGCTCGCTCAGTCAGTGTCATATCGTAGACCGATTGATCTTCGAGAAGAACGGTGCCGTCGGAAGGCGAAAGCATCCCGCCGAGCATCAACAGCAGCGTGCTTTTCCCGCTGCCGCTAGGGCCTACGACGGAGACGAAATCGCCCCGCGGGATGTGGACCGTGGCCTTATCGAGAGCGGTGACCAGTTGGCCACGATGCCGATAGGTTTTGCTGACGTTTTCCATCTTCAACATGGATCAGACCTCCTGGAATGTGGCACACGGGTCGAGCCGGGCGGCCCGCCGGGCGGGGAAATAGCTTGCGGCCAGCGTCAGACCAATGGAGATGCCGATGGCCGCCAGCGCCAAGAGCGGCATCGGCAGCACTGGCACGCCCGCCAACCGTGGGCCAAGCACGACGGCCAAGATCGTGCCGAGCATGTAGCCGCCAATTCCGCCCGCAGCACCTAGTAGCAGCGCCTTGAGCAGGAAGATCCGCAGCGCGAGACGAGAGTCGGCGCCCAGGGCCATCAGCGTACCGATCTCTCGCCGCCGCTCGAAGACGTTCGCATACATGTAGTTGGCGATGCTGGCCCCGCCCACAAAGATGATTATCACCAGGAACATCAGCGACAGATTGGACATCATCGTGTTGATGTTCTTTTGGGTAGCTGCGATCTGCACGATCGTGACGACCTTGGCATCAGGCAACAGGCGGTTGATCTTGTCCACCAGTCCCTTGGAAATCTCTTGGCAACAACCAACCACTTCGATCGCGTTGATGACTGGGCCTTTTTTCGACAAGTCCTGAATCGTGTGCAGGTGCGCAAAGATGCGGGAATCGTCCACGGTGCCGGTCTGCGGCAGCACGGCCGTGACCGTAAACTTCTTGCCGAGCAGTTCGAGCTTGTCGGCGTCTTTCACGCTGAGCTTTGCGGCCACTTCGGCCCCGACGAGCACTTCGTTGTCCTCAAGCGTTTCGATAACGCGCTTGCGAGCCAGCGTCTTTTTGTCGGTCGATCCCATCATGCCGACCGAGGCCCCGCAGCCGATCGGCCGCGAGAAGATGCCTGCTCCGCCCCAAGCAGCCTTGGCCTGAAACTCGCTCTTGGGCAGAATTCCGGTCAGCGTAAATGTCTTTCCCCGCAACTCGACCGGCACCGACAGCTTTGGCGAAAGGTTGTCGAGCCCTTGCAGGTCGGACATCGCCAGTTGGGTGACGTATTCCTCGGGAATCGTCTCGCCCTGCATGTCGGCCGCGTAGTAATCCTGCAACGTCGCCGATTTGGGCAGCACCAACACGTTGGCCCCCAAGGAGTCTACTTCCCGCGCAACGGCCATCTCCGAGTAGTAGGAAATGTTCTTAATCGAGACGATCACCGTGATTCCAAGCAGAATGGCCAGGAAGCTCGTAAGCAATTGACTCTTGCGCTCGAAGATTTCGCGCAAGACGATAGTCCACAATCGCATGACTGCTATCTCCTATTCTTGTTTCCGTTGCCGTGAGGCTGAGCAGCGAGAGCGGTTGACATTAGCCTCTGCGACTGCTGTTTCGCAGTCGCAGCTACCTTTGGCCGCAGCCGCCTGGGCCGCACTTTCCACCGGGGCAGCAACCGGATTGCGCGGCGGTGAGCTTCGCGACAAGCTGCTCCTTGGTCACGTCGCCCGTAAGTGTCGCCACGACGCTGGCCGGTGGCGCCATCAGCAGTGTCACGGGCGTTGCGGTCTGCGGATCAACCTTGAGGTCTCTTAAGAACCCGACCTCGGCAGCGTCGCCGGCATTGAGGTTCACCACGGCGACGTTGGCGGCGTAGTCCGCGTCCTCGGTGAAATCTTTGACTCCTTGCTGCAACGAGACCTGTCTCACCTTGGGTGCCTTGGGCCAGACGCACAACACCACTAGCTTCTTGGCCTGAAGGTGCTTCATGCACTCCGCCGTGCAAGGGCTCACAAACGCCTCGCGAAGCTGCCTCTCATCACACGGTGTTAGAAAGCCTTTGGTGACTGCGCCGTTGGGCGCAACGGCCAACACCAGCGGCATTGGCGAGCGGCTCGCCCCGAAGCGTGCCACGAGTTGCTTCTCGACCTCATCGGTGGTCCGAATCTCAACGGAGTCAGCCTTGTCCGCCAGTTTCGGCAATGCGGATTGCAATGCCGCCCGCACTTGACGGCTTCGCTGGGTATCATCCCGCCAAAAGAAGACAAACAGATACTTGTTGTTCTTCGCAGCCGTTGCGAGGGCCTTGGCCCCCGGACTGGCAAAGACAGACGAGTCACCGGCGTTGGGCACTGCGGCCTGGGCTGCGTCAATGGTCAGTCCCATCGCCAGCGTCGCTGCTAGGAATAGGCCGAAGCCAAAGCAAGTCGTTTTTCCTGCTATCGACATCTCTTGATCTCCTTGAGTTGGTTTGCGTTAGCGGACTACATGCGCCCAGGCGAATATATCAGACGCGACGCGGCATGTATATGGCCTTTCCGGCCAAGCGAACACAGTAATCCGTGATAACCGCACAGGAGGCACCGCTCTTGGGGCCAACATTCTACTTGGCAGGGCCACAACCGCCGGGGCCACACTTACCACCGGGGCAACTGCCGGAACTGGCCTTCATGAGCGTGGCCACCAACTCTGCTTTGTCGGTCGCCCCTTTGTACTCCGCGATGGCTGAGCCGGGCGGGGCCAGGAAGACGGTCATCGCCTCGCCTGTCTTTGGGTCGATCTTCAAGTCACCCAGAAAGGCGGCCTCCGCGGAATCCGTCGGGTCCAGCATGACGATTTCCGTCGCCGCGCCAAAGCGTGCGTCCGCCCTGAACTCGCGAATGCCGCGCATTGCCTCGTAGTTGAGCCTCGTCTTGTCACTTTGGACGCAAAGGAAGACGAGTTTGCCATCTTGGAGATGCTTCATCACCTTCTCCGTGACCGGAGTGGCAAACGCATCCAGAAGTTGTTGCTCCTTGCACTTATTGGGAAAGCCGCCGTTGATGGCGCCGTTCGGGGCCATCGCCAGAACCAGAGGCATCGGCGAACGGCTGAGATCGAACTTGCCGACGATCGCCTTCTCGGACGGGTCCGTCGTGTTTACCGCGATCCACCGCGCGCGATCGGCCACCTTCTCCATCGCGCGATCAAACACCTTGCGCATGGCGAGCGTCCGATCATCGTCGCTCTTGGAAAAGAACATGAAGAGATATTTCTTGGCCGCGGCCGCCTCGCGGATCGCGTCCATCCCCTTGCCAGATTCGTTCGCGTCATTGGACGATGTCCGCGACTCGGATTGATTGGCGTCAGTGGTCTGCGTACTCGCACTACTGCCGCAACCGGCCACGCCAAGCGGCAAAAGGGTGATGAAAGCCAGCATCCATCCCGCGCCAAGGAACTTTCTGCTCATCACCGAATCGCCTCCATTACCTTCCTCGGCTCAGGGCGCCGTTCGCGACGGTCAGCATCACGTGCGACCAGCGTTAAACGCCGGACAATGCCTATCCTAGCATACATTCGTCTGCACGCATATAGTGACTTGAGCCACTTTGCCTGTTTTCGTCTGGAAGCATCGCTACGACACCGCTGGTGGTGAGATGCACAAGCCAAGCCGTTCGCGGTGGCAAAACCCAGAGAGGTCAGCTCGGCTTCACGGCGTACACACGCACACTGGCCGCGAAGTCGTTCACGTTGTAACGTCGCAGCAAGTCTGCCAGTCGTCGATGCAAGTCCGCGTCGTTCGATGGTGTCGACGCACAACAACTCGCCGAGACCATGGGCAGCGTTGCTCCCGTCGCCGAGGAGCAGCAACACGACTGGCTCTCGACCTTGGCATAGGCGTTCAGGTCGCTTCCGGTTTCAACGATGTCCACATGGGCGAACCCGGCCGCGATGAGTTGCTTGCGATACTCGCCGATGAGAATGGCCCCGGCGATGCAGCCGACATAGGCCAT
>JAJFUI010000325.1 GCA_021372555.1 Planctomycetaceae bacterium
ATTGCACAACGGTGGCTGCGCGACGAGCAGTGGGAAGTGGGACGCGGGTAGAACAAAAGAACAAAAGAGAACAATCAGGAACCATTTTTTAGGACTCTGCCGTTTGAGCCGGGTTTGCGGGAATCCGGCACTTACCCTTCCCTCCTTGGGTCGGAGCAACAACCTGCCGGCAGCGCGACTACTGGGTCAGTCGCGTCGGCGGGTGCTTCGCGGTAGAGTCCACGACTGAGCGCCGGGGCGGCGCCAACCGCGCCGTCCCGGCGGCTCAGGGATACAGAGAGTCATCGATGACGAAGCGCGAATGACAAATGACGAAGGGTGTGTGGGTTCGTCATTCGTCAATCGTGCTTCGTCTTTTTTGTGGCTCCGCTTGGCCAGCGAGCATTGACAGCATCGCTAGCATGCACGGGAAGGGGCGCGAACCTTTCAGAGCGCACGTGCGTAATGGGAGGGAGCGCGCCATCGCGGGGACGTGCGATTCGCGCTGCGTTTCGCCCAAGGGGACACCAAGGCGAAGTATATGAAGAACGATCCGGTTCACATTGTGTTTTGCGGGGGCGGCGGCGTGGCCGGGCATCTGTTTCCTGGCCTGGCCGTGGCGGAAGAGCTAGTAGAGATGGCGCCCCGGCTGCGAATCACTTTCTGCGGCGTGGGAAAGCCGCTGGAGAGGCAAGCCGTCGAAGAAGCGGGCTTCGAGTACTATGCGATGCCCTCGCGACCATTGCCGGAAGGGCCTGGCGACGCAGTCGCCTTCGTGCTGGAGAACCTGGCGGGCTACATGGCGGCGAAGTGGTTTTTGCGTGAAGAGCACGTCGCCGCAGTAGTAGGGTTGGGCGGACATGGCAGCGGACCGATGGCGCGCGCGGCGGTGCGGCATCATCTGCCGCTGGTGCTGCTCGAGCAGAACGCGGTTCCGAGCAAGGCGACTCGGTGGCTGGCTCCCCGTGCGTCACTCGTGTGCACATCGTTCGAGCAAACGGCATCCAAGTTGCGCTGCCGCTGTCCGGCGCGTCTGACGGGGAATCCTGTTCGCCGCAGTTTTCGGCCTTGGCAAGGGCTAAGCGGCTCGGTGTCCAGCTCGCCGGAAACGCGCGGGGCGCCGACGTTGCTCGTTGTCGGTGGTAGTGGCGGGGCGAAGCCCCTCAACGAAGCAGTGCCGCCGGCGCTCTACAAAGTGCGTCAACTGCTGCGGGGTTGGCGGATCGTCCATCAGACCGGCGAGTCGGGACTGGAAGCGACGCGGGCGCTGTACCAGAAGCTCGCCATTGAGGCCATGGTGGAGCCATTCTTGGCGGACATGCCATCGGTGCTGGCCAGCACAGCGCTGGCCGTTTCTCGGGCCGGCGGAACGACGTTGGCGGAGTTGGCGGCGATGGGGACACCGGCGCTGCTGCTACCCTATCCCCGTGCGACCGGCGACCATCAGGCCGAGAACGCGCGGGTCTATGCCGCTGGTGGCGGCTCCGTTACAATCGACGAGCGCGACGTGCCCGGCCATTTGGACGATCAGTTGGCCGACGTGCTTTGTTTTCTGCTGGCCAACGCGAGGTTGCTGCGGGAGATGGGAGCGGCGATGCGTGATATGGCGCGGCCGCACGCCGCCCAGGACGTCGCCGAGTTGGTTTGGTCGGTAGTGGCCAGTCGTTCCCGACGAACCGAGCCGATGGCGGTGTAGCGTGTTCGTAAGACGGGCTTCAGCCGGAAGCCGGACGGCGGCTACACGTCTTCGCCGACCCGCCGCGTGAAAGGGAAACGACAACATGCTCCGTTGGCGGCTGCTGCTTGGGACGCTGATTATTGCCGCGATGGCGTGGCTCTGCTGGCTGGACGCGCATGCGGCCACTCCGGGCGTCTGGCTGCTGCCGCTGGCGATTCTTGCCGCGATGCTGGGCACGAGCGAGACTTTGCGGTTGCTGGATGCCGCGGGGATGCGTCCGGCGCGGTGGGCGGCCTACGTCGGCAATCTCCTCTTGGTTTTTTCAGGGTGGGAGCGGCTGGCCGAGGGGTCGAGACCCGCGTGGGATGTTGCGGCCATGGCGGCGGCAGTGTTCGCGGTGTTTGTGGCCGAGATGTGGCGCTATCGCAAGCCAGGCGAATCGCTGGCCAACATCGCGGGCGGGATTTTCGCACTGGTGTACGTCGGCGTGATGCTGCGGTTTGCGATTTGGCTGCGGCTCGAGTATGGCATTGGGGCACTGGCGGCGTGGATCATCGTCGTGAAGATGGGTGACACGGGTGCGTACACGGTAGGACGCCTGATCGGCCGTCACAAGATGGCGCCGCTGATCAGCCCTGGCAAAACGATCGAAGGGGCATTGGGCGCATTTCTGTTCGCGTGCGTGGGCTCGTGGTTCGCGTTTCGGTGGATCGTTGCGGCCGGCGCCAGTGTCATGGCTCCTTGGTATGGCTGGGTTCTGTTTGGTCTGCTGGTTGGCGGGGCGGGGCTCGTGGGCGATTTGGCCGAGTCGCTTCTGAAACGCGACGCCGGCGTCAAGGACTCGAGCACCTGGATGCCGGGCTTCGGGGGCGCCTTGGACATTCTGGATTCGCTGCTGTTGTCGGCCCCCGTAGCCTGGTTCTGCTTCGCGTCCGGACTCGTCGGACGCTAAGCCTGGAGGAAGGCTATCGAGCTAGCCGTCGCGTTGCGGCGCGGCCGGTCTGGGCGGCACTTGCAGGTGGGACGCCCGCACCACAATCCACCGCGATTGCAGGCGGGAGCCTGCATCAGAAGGGCGGGACGCCTGCGTCACAAAACCGCCGAGGAGGCGTTTGGCCCCCGAGCGCCACAATCGGTTACTGTGCCGATTGGGACTTTGTGATTGGGCCGCTTGACTGAGTGACGCGGCAGGGGTAGGCTAGCGTCCATACAAGGTCGACGGCGGTCCAGGCAAGTCGGCTGTGAGGTCGGTCGACGTTCTATCGCCCAGACTGTCTTTTCTGCATTCCTTTTTCGGCGTTCGCTTTTTACGAAAACGCGGCAAAAAGCAAAGGATGTGATGCATCATGACGACGCCCGCTAAGGCGATGAACTATATCGACGGTGAATGGTCGTGGCCGACTGGTGCAGCGGCAATCAAGTCGATCAACCCGGCAGACACGCGCGAGGTGGTGTGTGAGACGCCCGACTCGCCGGCAGCGGAGTTGGATCGAGCCGTGGAGGCAGCCGCCCGGGCGTATTCCGCGTGGCGAAGGACGCCGCCGCCGAAGCGGGCGGCCATCCTGCGGCGCGCCGGCGAGATTCTTGCCGAGCGGAAGCAGCAGATTGGCGAGGTCATTGCGCGCGAGGCGGGAAAGCCGATTGCCGAAGGGTGTGGCGACGTGCAAGAGGCCATCGACATGGCCGAGCTTGCGGCTGGCGAGGGTCGTAGGCTTTATGGCGACACCGCGCCGTCCGAGCTGCCCAACAAGTTCTGCATGACGGTGCGGGAGCCGATTGGCGTTTGCGGGCTGATCACGCCGTGGAACTTTCCGGTGGCAATTCCGGCCTGGAAGGGGTTCCACGCGCTGATTTGCGGGAACACGGTCGTGCTGAAACCGGCGTCGGACACGCCACTGTGCGGGGCGGAGTTTGTGCGGGCACTGGTGGATGCGGGACTGCCGAAGGGCGTCTTCAACCTCGTGCAAGGGCGAGGATCGGTCATCGGCGAGGCAATGTGCCGCAATTCGACGATTCGGCTGATTTCGATCACCGGGTCGACGGAAACCGGCTGCCATGTCGCGGCCGAATGCGGGCGGACCGGCAAGCGAGCGTCGTTGGAATGCGGCGGAAAGAACGCCGAGGTCGTGATGGACGACGCCGATCTGGACCTGGCCGTCGACGGGGCGCTCTGGGGCGCGTTTGGAACATCCGGCCAACGCTGCACGGCAACGAGCCGTTTGATTGTGCACGAAAAGGTGCATGACGAGCTTGTGGAGAGGCTCACCGCCCGGGCCGCCAAGCTGCGGCTTGGACCGGGCATTGATCCGGCAACGGAGGTCGGGCCGCTGGTGAATGAGAGCCAATGCCGCCGGGTGATGGAGTACATTCGCATTGGGCGAGACGAGGACAAGGCCGTGCTCCGGTGCGGCGGACGTCGAGCCAGCGGCGAGAAGGTGGACAAGGGGTGGTTCATCGAGCCGACGATTTTCACCGGCGTGAAGCGGTCGATGCGGATCTTCCAGGAGGAGATTTTTGGCCCGGTGCTGTCGGTTGTGAAAGTCGGCAGCTTGGAGGAGGCCGTGGAGACACTCAATGACTGTGCGTATGGTTTGAGCTCGGCGGTCTACACTCGCGACATCAACAAGGCCCTGTGGGCGATGCGGGAAATCGAGGCCGGTATTGTTTACGTCAACGGCCCGACGATTGGCGCCGAGGTCCACATGCCGTTCGGCGGCGTAAAGGGGACCGGCAACGGGCATCGCGAGGCGGGCCGCATCGGGCTGGACATCTTTTCTGAGTGGAAGACAGTGTACATCGACTATAGCGGGAAACTGCAACGGGCGCAGATCGACACGGACAAGATTTTGGAGCAGGGATAGAGAAGCTTTAGCTTTTGGCAGTCGGCTTTCAGCGACGCGGAATATCGACACGGTGGATTCCCGGCACGGTGCGCGGGAATCAAGAGGGATTGTTGGGTGGGCGCTGGTGCGTGTGAGGCACGCTACGGCTCACGCGTGCCAGCACGCACCCTTCACGTGCGAAAGGAGCGTTTTCTGTGGCAATTGCGAGAGCAGCATTGATTCCCGAGCAGCCCAGCGCTCCGGCGTTGGTGTGCGATCTACCTGGTCCCAAGGCGCGGGAGTTCGTCGCTCGCGATCAGCGGGTGATGAGTTCCTCGTACACGCGCGACTATCCGCTGGTGGTCGACCGAGCGATCGGCTCGGTGGTGATTGACCCGGATGGCAACCGGTTTCTGGATCTGACGGCCGGCATCGCAGTGACGTCGACGGGCCATGCCCATCCGTACGTGGTTGAGGCCATTCAGAAGCAGGCGGCCCGATTCCTGCACATGTCGGGCACCGACTTCTACTATGACCAGGAGATCACGCTGGCCGAGCGGTTGGCCAAGCTGGCGCCGATGTCGGGTCGCAACCGGGTGTTCTTCACCAACTCGGGGGCCGAGGCGATCGAAGCGGCATTTAAGCTGGCCCGGCATCAGACGGGCCGGCAGCACGTCATCGCGTTCTGGGGCGCGTTCCACGGCCGGACCTTTGGCGCAATGTCGCTTTCCGGCAGCAAAGCGATTCACCGGAAGCGGTTCATGCCGATGGTGCCGCAGATCACGCACGTCACGTATCCGAATCCTTACCGGCCGGTTGAGATGTGCAATAGCGACGGGGTGGTCGACTTCGCCCTGAACGAGATCGAGCACACTGTTTTTCGGCGCGAAGTGGGGCCGGAGGAGGTGGCGGCGATCTTCGTGGAGCCGATCCAAGGCGAGAACGGTTACGTCGTTCCGCCGCCGGATTTCTTGCCGCGGCTCCGCGACCTTTGCACGCGGTACGGCATTCTCCTGGTGTGCGACGAGGTGCAGAGCGGCATGGGCCGAACGGGCAAGATGTGGGCCGTGCAGCATGTGGGCGTCGAGCCGGACATCGTCGCCATGGCCAAGGGGATTGCCAGCGGGATGCCGCTTGGTGCGATCATCGCCCGGGAGGAAGTGATGAACTGGCCGCCGGGCTCGCATGCCTCGACCTATGGCGGCAACCCGGTGGCGTGCGCGGCGTCGCTGGCCACGCTCGACCTGTTGGAAGGCGGGCTAGTGGAGAATGCGGCAAAGGTTGGGCCATACCTGATGGCAAAGCTGCGAGAGTTGCAGAACGAGTTCCCGGCCATCGGCGACGTTCGCGGCCTGGGTCTGATGGTGGCGGCCGACTTCGTGGTCGATCGCAAGGGGCGTCAACCGGACCCCGGGCGGCGCAATCGGGTGATTCAAGAGTGCTTCCGCCGCGGCGTGCTGGTTTTGGGGTGTGGCGAGAGCTCGGTCCGTTTCTGCCCAGCGCTAACGATTTCCGAACGGCAGATCGACGCGGCAATGGTCGTGTTCCGCGAAGCCGTAGGGGCGGCGATGAGGGATTGAGAGCCGCACCGTAGCTCGGTGACATCGCGCGGCGGGCTAGTTCGGCCATTTGTCCAGCAACGTCAGATCAAGGGAGGAATTGTGAGCAAGCATACTGTTGTCACAATGCCCGGCGACGGGATCGGGAAAGTCGTGCTGCCGGAGGCGGTGCGGGTGCTGGAAGCGGCAGGCTTTCAGGCCGACTACGTGCATGGCGACATTGGCTGGGAGTTTTGGCAGCGTGAGGGGAACGCGCTGCCAGATCGCACGATCAGTTTGCTCCGGCAGCACAAGCTGGGGCTGTTTGGGGCGATCACGTCGAAGCCGAAGAAGGCGGCCGAGGCGGAGCTTTCGCCGGCTTTGCAGGGGAAAGGGCACGTCTATTACAGTCCCATCGTGACGATGCGGCAACTGTTCGACCTGGACATCTGCATTCGGCCTTGCCCTTCGTTCCCTGGCAATCCCTTGAACTTTGTCCGCCGCGGCAAAGACGGCATCGAGGAGCCGAAGATCAACGCGGTCATCTTCCGGCAAAACACCCAGGGGCTATACTCGGGCGTCGAGTGGACGAATCCGCCGAAGCTGGTGCGCGACGCGATCGAGACGCATCGGCAGATGAAGAACTACGCGGCCGTCGACGGGCGCGATCTGGCCATCTCGTGCCGGATCCTGACGCGACCGGCGTGCCAGCGGATCATTCGCGCGGCGTTCGAATACGCGAAGAAGTTCGGCTACAAGTCGGTCACGATTTGTGAGAAGCCGAACGTGATTCGCGAGACGTCCGGCATGATGGAGGACGAGGCCAAGCGGATCGCCGCCGAGTATAAGGACATCGCCCTGCGGTCGACGAATATCGACGCGCAGATGATGTGGTTGACGAAGAACCCCGAGGATTACGGGGTGCTGGTGGCGAGCAACATGTTCGGCGATATTCTTTCGGACGGTTTTGCCGGGCTGGTTGGCGGGCTGGGGTTCGCGGCCAGCGCGAACATCGGGCGTGAGGTGGCGGTGTTCGAGCCGACGCACGGTTCCGCACCCAAATACGCCGAACTGAAGCCGTCGATCGTCAACCCGATCGCGATGATTCTGGCTGCGTGCATGATGCTCGACCACGTCGGGCAGACTGCGACGGCCGGCCGGATTCGCGAGGCCATTGGCAAGGTGGTGGCCGAAGGGAAGGTCCGCAGCTACGACATGATGCGGCTGAGCGGCGGGCCGGCGGCGATCGGGCAAGGGGCGGCCAGCACGGAGCAAATTACCGACGCAATTCTTGGCAAGTTATGAGGGCGGGCCGCCCTCACCTTAGCCCTCTTCCAAAGGGAGAGGGGGCACGACCATGGGAAAGACTTTCGCGGAAAAACTGCTGGCGCTGAAGGCGGGCAAGAACGACGTTCGACCGGGCGAGATTGTCACGGTTCGGCCGGATCATTTGCTCTCGCACGACAATACGGCGGCGATCGTTGAGAAGATTGCGGGCGACCTGGCCGAGTTCGGCGTGGCGAATCCCGACCTGCACGTCGTCGTGCTCGATCACGTGGCGCCGGCCTCGACGGAAAAGGACGCTGAGAACCACAAGGCGATACGGCAGTATGTCGCCCGGTATGGCGTAAAGCACTTTTTCGACGTGGGCACGGGCGTGTGCCATCAGATCATGGTCGAGAAGGGGCTGGCACGGCCGGGTATGCTTGTCGTGGGCAGCGATTCCCATACTTGCATGTATGGCGCAGTGGGCGCGTTCGCCACGGGGATCGATCGCACCGAGGCATCTGCCCTAATTCTGACCGGCGAGACGTGGCTTCGCGTGCCGGAGAGCATTCGCATCGAGCTTCGCGGCGTGCTTTCGCCCGGCGTGACGGCAAAGGACCTGATCCTGACGGTCATCGGCCAGATGGGCAGCGACGGGGCCAACTACCAATGCGTGGAGTTCCATGGGGACATCGCGAACCTGACGATCGACGATCGGCTGACGATGGCGAACATGGGGATCGAGATGGGCGCCAAGGCGGCGGTCTTCGAGGTCGACGCCCGGACGATCGGTTATCTGAAGGCGGCCGGTGTTCCGCGCGACAGCTATCAGCCGATCTGGGCCGACGCGGACGCGAGCTATTCGCAGTCGCGGACCTATGAACTGGCCAAGCTCAGCCCCGTGGTGGCGAAGCCGCATAAGGTGGACAACGTGGTTCCGGTCGAGGAGGTCGCGGGAACGCCGATCGACCAGTTTGTGCTGGGCACGTGCACCAACGGCCGGGCGAGCGATTTTGAGTTGGCCGCATCGATCCTGCGTGGTAAACGAATTGCGGCAGGAACGAGGTTGTTGTTGCTGCCGGCGTCGCGGGAGATACTGACACAAACGATGGCTTCGGGTGCGATGGCCACGCTGCTGGAAGCGGGCGGCATGTTGTTGCCCCCGGGCTGCGGACCGTGCCTCGGCGCGCATCTGGGCGTTTTGGCCGGCGGCGAGCGATGTCTTTCTACCTCGAACCGAAACTTCAAGGGTCGGATGGGCTGTGCCAAGGCAGAGATCTTTTTGGCCAGCCCAGCCACGGTCGCGGCGTCGGCCATCCATGGCAGCATTTGCGACCCGCGGAAGGAGATCGCCCGATGAGCAAGGTGTGGAAGTATGGCGACGACGTGAACACCGACATGCTCTTCCCGGGCAAGTACACCTACTCGTGCTCGAAGGCGGAGCAGATTTTGCCGCACTTGCTGGAGGACCTGGACCCGCAGTTTGCGAGTGAGGTGCGGCCGGGCGACGTGGTGATGGCCGGTAAGAATTTTGGTTGCGGCAGCTCGCGTGAGCAGCCGGCACTGGGGTTGCGGGCCGCGGGCATCGAGGCGGTGGTGGCGAAAAGCTTCGCCCGGATTTTTTTCCGCGCGGCAATCAATCAGGGGTTGCTGCTGGTGGAGTGTCCCGAGGCGGTCGACGCCTTTCGCGCGGGGGACACGGTTGGGCTGGATCCGGCGGCGGGAACGATTACCGTGGGCGGCAAGGGGTTTTCTTTTCCGTCGTTGCCGGAGGAGATTCTGGCGATTCGCAGAGCGGGCGGCCTGCTGCCCTACGCTCGGGCGAAGCTGAGAAGCCGAAGATGAGACTTTCGACTGGCAAACTTTTTGGCTGCGGGCAAGGACTCCCATCGCTCTTTGTCCATCCCAATCTGGGCGCGCTTCGTCGCGACGAAAAGGACTGGGTTGCCGATGTTCAGGCGAACGGCGTTCCGCTGATATTCCGGTTGCGCGGCGACGGGGATCGCCCCAACGATCAGTTGCTTGCATTAGCTTCGAGCGTGCTTCCTCGCGTTGGGGAATTCGAGAAAGTCGCCCGATCGTTCATCGCCGAGCAGGCAGCCGACCTGGCGCAGCGTGTCCTTACCGTTGCAGGCGTCGATTTCCAGTTTCCCTGTAAGGATTGGATCGAATTGACGCTCAAACGCGACAATCCGGACTCGCTTCGTTTTGTGGCCGCGGACCGGCCAATATTCTCGCTTTGTTTTGGGATTGAGAACGACAACGATGTCGTGGAAGTAACGTTCTCGTCGGATCGACCGATACACGTTGACTGCCACTAGGGTATCCAATGGTGCGTGTCACGCACCCTTTACTGATGTGACCGAAAGGAGATTCTTCCGTGAAGAAAACGACCGTGTTGCGAAAAGCGATTATGGAGCGTCGGGCCGTCGTAGCGCCGGGCGCTCATGATGCATTGAGCGCGAAAGTCATCGAGAAGTGCGGCTTCGAGGCGATTCAGATCTCGGGCTACGGCCTGGCCGCAAGCCTTCTGGCCAAGCCGGACGTTGGGCTGGTGCAGATGAAAGACGTCTTGGACATGACCTGGAACATCGTCCAGGCGGTGAATATTCCGGTCATGGCCGACGTGGACACCGGCGGCGGGAACGCCGTGAATGCCGCGTGGATTACCGAGCGGCTGATTCAGATGGGCACCGCCGGCATGAACATCGAGGATCAGATCTTCCCGAAGCGCTGCGGGCACATGGCCGGCAAGGAAGTGATTTCGGCGGAGGAGATGGCCGGGAAAATCCGCGCCTGCTCCGACGTGCGGAACCGGTTGGACAAGGATTTCATTATCAACGCCCGGACGGATGTGTTCGCCACCAGCGGTCTGGAAGAAGCCATTCGGCGATGCAATATGTATCTGGCTGCGGGCGCCGACCTGGCGTTCATCGACGGGATCAAGAGCCGGACGGACATCGAGAAAGCGGTGGCCGGCATCGACGGCCCGCTGTCGGTGAACCTGATGGACGCGGTTTCCGGCATGAAGACGGAACTGATCCCGATTCCGGAGCTCGCCAAGATGAAGGTCGGCCGGGTGTCGATCCCAGTGGCCTCTTGCATGGTCGCCCACAAGGCGCTGATGGACTTCTTCACCGCGCTGAAAGCCGCGCCGAAGGGGATTCTGCCGGGCGAGACGAAGTGGATCGCGAGTTTCGAGGACTACACCGATTTCGTCGGCCTCAAGGATTACCGGAAGCTTGAGGACGAGTACCTTCCCAAGAAGCGAATTGAAGAGAAGTATCGGCACGCGGCGAAGATCGTCGGGTAAGCTTGCCGATCGCTTGGTGCGCAAAAGCAAGAGCCGGGGCCAACAGCCTCGGCTCTTGTTGTTTGTTCCGCGACAGATAATTCGAGGGGACGCGGGCGCGGGGCCGACGGTGGGGTGAGTCCAGCTTTGATAGCAAGCGGCATCCCCCTCGTCAGGCTATTCCCGAAAGAAATGGTTGTGCTAGGATGAACCGGCGGCATGCGTTAGCACCTTGTCTTTTGGCCGGTCAAAAAAGAGCATCGCGTCAAGGCGACCGGCCCGCCGTGGTTAGCTGTTGTTGCAGCGTTCGACACAAGGCGTTCTTCGTTAAGGAGGAGAACCGATGTCGATACGGTGCGTGTGCCAGAATGGGCATGTTCTGACGGCCAAGGATTCGCTTGCCGGGGCCGTAGGGCTTTGTCCGGCGTGCAGGGCGCGGGTTCAGATACCGACACCGAGGCGGGAGACGGTCTCGGAGGACGCGATCATTGCCATCCTAGGGGACCAGCAACCTGCCGACGGCGGGAGCAGTCCCGGCGTAACCGATTCGCTCGGCGAAAGTTGGCCGTTCGCCGAGACCCCGGTTCGCGGCATTGATTCGAAGTCACAGCCGGAAGATGCGGTGAAAGCCTGCCAGCGGTGTCATCAGAAGGTACTGGCGCACACGCACATTTGCCCCCATTGCCACGCCTACATCGCCAACCTGGATGACTTCTAGTATAATTGTGGGTAATGGAATCCACGCTGTCGGTTGTCAGCTCCAAAGACCTTCTGAATCTTTTCGGCGCCTGTGACCAACACTTGCGACGGATTCGCGCTGCGCTAGGCGTTAGTATTACGGCCCACGATGGGCGGATTCATATTACGGGCCCGGAGGCCGCCGTAGCGAAGGCTACGGAGATTCTTGAGCAGTTGCAGGCTTGCGCGACGAACCAAGGGGACGTGTCGGCGGACGACGTGACCCGTGCGCTGTCGGCGCTGCAGAACGGCGAGGCCCCGGCGGCGTCATCACCCATCGAGGTGTTCCGCAGCGGAAAGCAAATTCGATCGCGGACCGCCGGACAGAGCCGCTACATCGAGGCGATTCGCAAAAACGACATTGTTCTGTGCTATGGGCCGGCGGGGACGGGGAAGACGTACTTGGCGGTTGCCATGGCCGTTGCGGCCCTCAAACAAGAGGCGATTCGGAAGATCGTGTTGGTGCGACCGGCGGTGGAAGCGGGCGAAAGCCTGGGCTTTTTGCCGGGCGACCTGCAAGCGAAGATCAATCCGTACTTACGACCGCTGCTGGACGCCTTGCACGAGATGATGGATCACGATTTGATCCGGAGTTACACCGAAGAGGACCTGATCGAGGTGATCCCGTTGGCCTACATGCGTGGCCGCACGCTGAATGAGGCATTCATCATTTTGGACGAGGCGCAGAACACGACCGTCTCGCAGATGAAGATGTTTCTGACGCGAATGGGAGCTGGTTCGAAGATCGTGTTGTCGGGGGACGTGACGCAGATCGACTTACCGCCCAAGTCGCGGAGTGGGCTGATCGATGCCCTGACGCGGCTACGAGGGATCGAGGGGATTGCGTCGGTACGGCTCACTGGGGCCGACATTGTCCGCCACCCACTGGTGCAGCGGATCGTGAACGCGTACGAGGAACAACCGAAGAAGCACCACTAGGTCGTAATTGTGGTGTAGGCGTCCCGCCTGCACTGGCGTCGCAGGCGGGACGCCTGCGCCACAAGTTGGAGCGGTCATGGCGTTGGGGTTGCGGAAAAGCAAACGTTTCGAGCGGGTGGCTGCGTTGGAGTTGCCTCCTGGTCAGTGGGAGCGCGCCTGGACCAGCCTGAACCATCGCGACATGCTCGGTCGGATTGCGCTTGCGCTGTTGGCGGCGTTGAGCGTTTGCGTTGTGATCCGGGCGTGGGACCCGCCGTTTGCATACCGCGCGGGTTACACGCCGCGGCGAAATATTGTGTCGGCCGTGGCCTTCACGAAGCCGGACCCGGCGGCCACGCAGGCGGCTCAGGAGCGCGCCAGAAGCCAGGCACGGTACGTGTACGCGCAGGACGCGGAACCGCTGGTGCAGCTTCGCGCGGCGCTTCGAAACACGCTGATGGAGGTGGCCGCTGCCCCGACGCTGGAAAAGTTGGAGAAACTCGACCCAAAGATGTGGCCGGAGTTTCAACTCGATTCCGAGAAGGGGAAGCGATCCAACGTCAAGGAGCAACAGGAGGCGTTCCAGCGGTTCCGGAAGGCGGTGAGTCCACAGGAGTCGCTCGACCGCGTCGATAACGCGGTCAAAGAGGTGTTTATTCCGTTTGAGAAGCGCGGCCTTCTGACGAAGTTGAGCCAGACGCTTGGACCGGGCAATCAGGAAGAGATTCTCGTCTATCCGTTGCAGTTCCCGGAAATGCGGCCGCAGGTCGTCCGGGTGAGCGACGTGCTGATCGGGGAGGGCTCCACGGTTCGCGATGCGCTCAGAAGCCACCCACAGCTTTCGGACATTGCGGACAGGCTATTTGCCTGGCTCAAGTCGCGGCTGAAGCCGACGTTGCGGCAAGACGAGCAGGCGATTGAGGCAACGAAGGCGGAAATCGCGGCGGCCGTGAAGGCGGTGCCGGAGGTGCTGATCGAGTATTCGCCAGGGCAGACGTTGGCGAAGGCTCATCAGCCGCTCGGCGACGAGCAAATGGAATTGCTGAGGCTGGAGCACGCGGCATCGATCGCCCGGCGGCATCACAGACACATCGCATACATGCTGAGCCGTTTTGCCGCGTTAGCGGCGATGATCTTCGCAGCGTTCGTGCTGTGTGGCATTTACATGCGATGTCGCCAACGCGGGCCGTTGGCCAGCCTCACACGGTTGATCGTTTTGATGCTTTTGACGGTCGGCACGGTGGCCGCGGCAAAGATAGCCAGCGATGCGTGGCGCGCCGAGCTACTGCCGGTGCTGGTCTTCGGCATGACGATGGCGATCGTCTATCGGCAGGAACTGGCGTTGCTGTTGACGGGCGTCGTGGCGTTGATCGTGGCCATCGCCCTGGGCCACGGGTTGGCTGGCTTTTTGCTGTTGATGGCCGTTTCGAGCGCCGCCATTTTGACCTTGGGACGCATCCGCACGCGAACCAAGCTGACCTACGTGGGGCTATTTGCGGGGGCGGTTGCCGCTCTGATGCATCTTGGTCTGAGAATGGTCGACGACCAGCCATTGAACCAGGCATTGCTGACTGCCGCGATGTGGAAGGGAGCTTGGGCGGTGGCGGCGGGCTTGTTTATGACTGGGTTGCTGCCGTTCATCGAGCAACTTTTCGGCGTATTGACCGACTTGAGCCTCTTGGAGTTGGGCGACGTTGCCCATCCGCTCTTGCAGGAATTGGTGCGCCGCGCTCCGAGCACCTACAACCATTCGATCACGGTGGGATCGATTGCCGAGGCCGCGGCCGAGAGCATCCACGCGAGGGCGTTGCTGGTCCGTGTGGGGGCGTATTTCCACGACATCGGCAAGATGCTCAAGCCGGACTATTTTGTCGAAAATCAGCGCCCGGACGAAAACCGCCATGAGACGCTGGTGCCGGCGATGAGCACGCTGGTGATTATTGCACACATCAAGGACGGGGCGGACCTGGCCCGACAGCACCGTTTGCCGCAGCCACTGATCGACCTGATCGCGCAGCACCATGGCACTACTCGAGTCGAGTTCTTCTACGATCGGGCGACCGTTCAGCAACATGCGGATCCGAACGGTGGCGAGGTCGATGAGAGCACGTACCGGTATCCTGGCCCGAAGCCTCAGACGAAGGAGGCGGCGGTGCTCATGCTGGCCGACGCGGTGGAGAGCGCCAGCCGCAGCCTGGTGGATCCAGCGCCGGCGAGAATTGAGAGTCTCGTGCGGCAGATCGCGGAGCAGCGTCTGCACGGCGGACAGTTCGACGAGAGCGGTCTGACGCTTCGCGAACTGCGGACGATTGAAAAGAGCATGGTGATGTCGTTGGCCTCGATCTATCACGGCCGCATCAAGTATCCGGATCAGAGAACGGCGTAGGCGACGCCAGCGACGCGTGCTCTACCTCGTCACCTGCGAGCGTGGGCCGGAGGTGGTCGTCGGGCGATGGAAGTGGATTCCCGAGACGCGATAGCCTGACAACCCGATCCATCTACTAGTTCATTGGAGTCTACTGACTTGATCTCGATTGCCATTACCAATCGGCAGAAACGACTCGCGATCGACCGTCCGCGGATTCGGCGCGCGATCAAGGCGGTGCTTCGCGACGCGGGCATCGCCGAGGCGAAGATTAGCCTTGCGGTGGTCGACGACCCAACGATCGCCAAGCTGCACGAGGAGTTTCTGGACGACGCCGATCCGAC
>JAJFUI010000347.1 GCA_021372555.1 Planctomycetaceae bacterium
GCAATACACGGCCTCGTCGTTTTCCCGCCCGCTCACGCTTCTCTTTCGCCTGTTCCTGCAGCCCCGCGACGACATTCATCCGCCGCAAGGGCTCTTCCCCGAACGTGCCGCCCTGCACACCCACTCGCCCGACATGTTCCGGCGATACGTCTATCAACCGCTCTTCGCCGGCGTGGTTTGGCTGGCCGGAAAGCTGCGATGGTTGCAGGAGGGCCGCATCCAGATTTACGTGCTCTACATCGCCCTAACGATTCTCGTGCTCTTGATTTGGAAGCTCCGCTAGCAATCATCCGGGTAGGTCGTTAACCTGCCCCATTTATGACCAGTTGAAGGCACGTTAACAGCCTGCCCCACATAACCAATGTCCACGCTCCCGTCCATCGCCCACGTCCTGCTCGCCCTGTTGCTCGCGCCGCTGATGCCGGGCGTGATCAACCGCGTGAAGGCGTGGTTCGCCGGACGGCGCGGGCCGCCGCTCGTCCAGGGCTACCGCGACCTCTCGAAGCTCCTGCACAAAGGCGCGGTCTACAGCAAGACGACGACATGGCTCTTCGTCGCCGGACCGATCATCGGCCTGGCGTGCATCCTAACCGCTTTACTGATCGTTCCCCTCGGCAGCGTGCCGTCGCTGATTTCCTTCCAGGGCGATTTCCTGCTGGCCGCCTATCTCCTGGCGCTCATGCGTTTCTTCACGATCCTAGCCGCCTTGGACACCGGATCGAGCTTCGAGGGCATGGGCGCAAGCCGCGAAGCCTTCTATTCGGCCCTGGCCGAGCCCGCCCTACTCCTCGCCTTGGCCGCAATGGCCACGCAGTCAGGCAGCCTCTCCCTCAGCCCCATCTACGCCGCCGTCAACTGGCACGCCATGACTTCGCTCGCGGGTCCTGCCTTGCTGCTGGTCGCCGCAGCCCTGCTCATTGTGTTCCTCACCGAGAACGCCCGCATTCCCGTTGATGATCCCAACACGCATCTTGAACTGACGATGATCCACGAGGTCATGGTTCTCGATCACAGCGGGCCCGACTTCGCCATGATTCAGTATGCCGCCATGCTCAAGCTCTGGGTCCTCGGCACGCTCCTGGTGGGCATCGTCATCCCGGTCCGAAGCGGCTGGTGGCCCGTCGATCTGGCAGTCGGCATCGCCGGCCTCATGGCGCTGGCCGCGTTGGTAGGCGTCATCGAATCCGTCATCGCACGGCTTCGGTTGATCCGTGTGCCGCAATTTCTCGTGGCGGCCTCCGTCTTGTCGATCTTGGCCCTCGTGCTCGTGATGAGGTGACGCGTGAACGCTTGGCTTGATACGATTCTAGTGCTGCTGATCCTGACGAACCTACACCTGCTGGGCTCCAGCCGCATCAGCGCCTGCATCCGCACGGTCGCCGCCCAGGCCCTGCTGTTGGCCGTCGTCTCCGTGCTCGCACAGCCAAGCCATGTGGGGCTGCGACTGCTGCTCCTGGCGGCCGTTAGCACGACGATCAAAGCCGGCGTGTTGCCCTGGCTTCTGCGACGCGCGTCGCGCGAGGCTGGCGTGCAGACCGAAGATGAGCCTTTCGTGGGCTTCACGACATCGCTGCTGCTCGGCCTCGGATTGCTGGGCGCAGCCCTGCACCTGGCCGGCCGATTGCGATTGCCGCTGCCTGGCGCCGACACACCAACCTTCTTGGTTCCCGTCGCCCTGTTCACAATAATGGTCGGTCTGCTGGTGATCGTCGGCCGGCGAAAGGCCGTGATGCAAGCCCTCGGATACCTCGCGATGGAGAACGGCGTCTACGCCTTCGGCCTGGCCTTCGCCGTCGAAGAGCCGATGCTGGTCGAGATGGGCGTGCTGCTCGACGTCTTTGTCGCCGTCTTCGTGATGGGAATCGCTATCCACCACATTAGCCGCGAGTTCGATCACATCGACGTTGATCGACTTTCAGTCTTGAAGGATTAGCTGCATGATTTGGGCGTTGTTGCTCGTGCCAGCCGTCGCGGCACTGATCGCATTGATCGTTCGGCCGAACTGGCCCCGTCGAGCGTTGCTCGTGCTCGCCGCCATCGCGCACACCGCGCTGGTCGTCGCTTGTTGGGTTCGACTGCCACCACCGGCCATCGGCGGTTGGATCGCCATGGACGCTGCCGCCTTGCTGTTTCTCAGTATTACCAGCGCGCTGTTCCTGGCTGCCGCGGTGTATGCCGTTGGTTACCTCGCAAGCGAAGAAAAAAAGGCAGACAGTCTCCATTCGCCAGACGGGCCAGGAGAAGAAGAGCTGCCCTTTGTCAACTTCCCCGAAGCCGTCTTTGCGGCGTGCCTTCTCGCCTTTCTCGCCACAATGACGCTGGTCGCCGTAAGCCGACACCTGGGCCTGATGTGGGTCGGCGTCGAGGCCACCACCCTCGCCAGCGCCCCGCTTATCTACTTTCACCGCCATTCCCGCTCGCTTGAGGCGACGTGGAAGTACCTGCTGATCTGCTCCGTCGGTATCGCGCTGGCCCTGCTGGGCAACTTCTTCGTCGCCGTCGCCGCACAATCCGCTGCCGGTCCGGCAATCCACCTGACCATCGACAACCTCATCGCCCGGGCGGACGGCCTCAATCCGCTGTGGCTCAAAGCCGCGTTCCTGTTCTTCCTCGTCGGCTATGGAACCAAGATGGGACTCGCGCCGCTGCACACCTGGCTGCCCGATGCCCACAGCGAAGCCCCCTCGGTCGTCTCCGCACTCCTGTCCGGCGCTTTGCTCAACTGCGCGCTGCTGACAATTCTTCGCGCCCACGCGCTGCTGACGGCCGCAAAGCTCGCCGCCTTCAGTTCCGATCTGCTGGTGATCTTTGGGCTGCTCTCCATGGCCGTAGCGGCCGTCTTCATCATCGGCCAGGCGGATTTCAAGCGAATGCTCGCCTATTCGAGCGTCGAGCACATGGGCATCCTGTCCCTCGGCATCGGCATCGGCGGCCTCGCCACCTTTGGCGCCATGCTCCACACCGTCAACCATTCGCTGACCAAGGCGATGCTCTTCCTCGTTGCCGGAAACATCCTCGCCCTCTATCGCACCAAGTCCACCACCCGCGTCCGCGGCCTGTTGCGAGCCCTGCCGATGACCGGCGTGCTCTGGTTGGCCGGCTTTCTGGCCATCGTCGGCTCGCCGCCGTTTGGGCCCTTTCTGAGCGAATTGACGATCCTGAAGGGCATGCTTGACGCTGGCCGTCCCGTCGTCGCCGTTGCCTACCTCCTAGCGTTGGCGGTCGTGTTTGTCGGCATGGCGACAATCTGTCTTCGCATGGCCTACGGCCCCCCGCCTGATTCGCTCAGCAGCGCAACGTCGGTCACAGCACGCCGCGAACCGCTCTGGTCCATCGCGCCCGCCGCAGCGTTGGGCTTTCTCGTCCTCGCACTCGGCATTTACGTGCCGCCGCAACTGACCCACGTGTTGAAGCAGGCGGTTGTCGCGTTGGGAGCTAACTGACATGTCCACAAGCCGCCCGCTGATCGTCCACAACGGCCACGCGTTTCCACTCACGGATTGCCCGGTGTTCCCCATCGAGCAATTTCGCCGCGAAGTCATCGGCGGAGTTACCGCGGGAGCCAGGCTCTCCGCCATGTTCGCCTATCCGCATCAGCCAGGCGCAAAGCGACTCTTGGCCATCCTCGCCCGGGCCGACGAAGGGAACATGGCCGTCTTCTCCACCGACGTCGACTCGGACTATCCCGCAATCACCCCCGACTGCCCGCAGACGCACCTGTTTGAACGAGAACTTTTCGAGCAGTGGCAAATCCGCCCCGTCGACCATCCCTGGCTGAAGCCGGTTCGCGTTGTTGCACACGAGCCGACGACAACCGAGCACGCTGCCAATGAATTTGGGGTGCCAGTCGCACTTCCGCCCCAAACAGAAGTTGGGGTGGCAGTTGCACTGCCGCCCCGAACGTCCGGGTGTAGCTCTGCACCGGATCTGTTTCGCATGTCCGGCGAAGAGATCCACGAAGTGGCCGTCGGCCCAGTCCACGCTGGCATCATCGAGCCGGGACACTTCCGCTTTCAATGCCATGGCGAGACCGTCTATCACCTCGAAATCTCCCTCGGCTACCAGCATCGCGGGGTCGAGCGGGCGATGCTCGGCGGCCCCACGCCTCGCACCATTCACTACGCCGAAACGCTCGCCGGTGACACGACCACCGGCCACGCCGCCGCCTACTGCCGCGCCGTCGAGGCCCTCAGCGCGACGCGCGTTCCTGCCCGCGCGCAGTTCGCTCGCGGCATCGCACTCGAACTTGAGCGAGTCGCCAACCATATCGGCGATCTCGGGGCGCTAGCAGGCGACGTCGGTTTCCTGCCCACCGCGTCCTACTGCGGACGCATCCGCGGCGACGTGCTCAACATGACCGCCCTCCTCTGCGGCAACCGCTTCGGCCGCGGCATCATCCGGCCCGGTGGCGTGGCGTTTGATTTGGACGCCGGCATCATCGAACAGCTCCGTCGGCAACTGGACGCCGTGGAACGAGACGCCCACAATGCGGTCGAACTGCTGTGGAACACGCCGTCGGCAATGGCCCGCTTTGACGGCGTCGGCACCGTTCCGCTCCGCATCTGCGAGCAGCTCGGACTGGTCGGCGTCGCGGCCCGAGCCTGCGGCGTCGATCGCGATGTGCGCCGCGACTTCCCCTACGGCATCTACCGTTTCACGCACATTCCGGTCTCCACCTGGCACACGGGCGACGTCTTCGCCCGGGCGCACGTCCGCTGGCTCGAGGTGCAACGCTCCTTGGCCTTCATCCGCGAGCAGCTCGACGCACTTCCCACCGGTCCCGTCCTCGAAACCGCCGGACCGCTCAAGCCGGAGCATGCCGCCGTAACACTGATCGAGGGATGGCGAGGCGAGATATGCCACGTTGCCATCACCGGCGGCGACGGCCGCTTCGTCGCCTACAAGGTTGTCGATCCCTCGTTCCATAACTGGTTCGGCCTGGCGATGGCCCTGCGCAACCAAGAGATTTCCGATTTCCCCCTCTGCAACAAGAGTTTCAACCTCTCCTACTGCGGTCACGACCTGTAAATCGAGAGCAACACTGTGGACGGACGTCCGAGTCCGCCCCACCTAGGAATAAGCCATGTTCGACGTCCTCCTCGCCCGATGGAAGCAAGGTCATCGCACGATGCGGTACCCGGCCGGTCCTCCGCCCGAGCTGCCCGAGCGTTTTGTCGGCCGCCCGACGATCGAATCCGGCAAGTGCAAAGTCGAATGCCGGCAATGTATCGCCGCCTGCCCAGCCGGCGCGATCACTCTCGGCCACAGCGAAAAGCACGTCGAGCTCGATACCGGCCGCTGTCTCTTTTGCCGGCAATGCCAGGCGGCTTGCCCCTCGGGCGCGATCACCTTCGGACGCGACTATCGGCTGGCCGCATCCGAGCGTGCCAATCTCGTTGTCCGCGATGCCACAGAGCGTGCCGCCGTCGCCCTGAGCGACGCGTCCCGTCGGCTGTTCGGCCATTCGCTTAAACTGCGGCAAGTCAGCGCCGGCGGATGCAACGCCTGTGAAGCCGACACCAACGTGCTCGGCACCGTGGGCTGGGACCTTGGCCGCTTCGGCATCCAGTTCGTGGCTTCTCCGCGCCACGCCGATGGCATTCTGGTCACTGGCCCGGTGCCCGAGAACATGCGGCTTGCCGTACAGAAAACGTACGAGGCCGTGCCCGCCCCAAAACTGGTGATCGCCGTCGGCGCCTGCGCCATCTCCGGCGGTCTCTATGCCGATCACCCCGAAACCCACAACGGCGTGGCCGGCCTGCTGCCGGTCGACCTCTTCATCCCCGGCTGCCCCCCGCATCCGCTGACCATCCTCGACGGCCTGCTTTCGCTCCTCGGTCGAATCGCCGACGAACCTCAGCCCGCGACATAGTACGCTCCGCGCGAGGCTGGATTCTCGATGACCTCACTCGGAACCCGAGAATTACGTTCTTCTCGCCGACGCTATCGACGTTTCCGCCAAACGTGTACGAGCACGCCCAGCAGTCCCGCTGCCAGCAGGCCAATCGTCGACGGTTCCGGCACGGCCACGGCCACGGCAAACTGGCCGCCGATGCTCGAGTCGCTAAGGTGGTTGATCACGGCCCAGACGGTGTCGGTGGTCGGGTCGATGCCGTAGTGGCCAAGGATGCCGTCCGGCGCAACGCCGACGCCCATAAAGCGCATATCGTTGATTCCGATGTTCTCCAGCACGGCGTTTTCCCAGAGGTTGGTCGTCGTGTTGTAGTACATCAGGTCGATCAGACCGGCAATCGCCAACGATGTCTCAGCCGCCGCTCCGCCGGGCAGCTCGTTCGCGCTGTAGCTCATCTTGAGCGTGAAATAGTCAATGCTAGTGCTTCCGCTGCTCAAGCCGAAGACGTCGCTCACCACCGAGGCAACCAGGTCGGCGGCCGCGCGCTCGCGCCACCGCATGGTCAAGCCCGTGCCCACGCCGCCATGCGCGCCGTCGAGCAAGTCGGCGGTCGAGCCGACCGTGTTGCCGCCAATCGCCGTCGATCCGAACCCGGCAAAGCTCTTGTTCGCGGCGATACTGCGGAAGAGCACAGACCCGAATTGCGTCCCCTTTGCCGCAACAAACACATGGTCGGAGCCGTTGTTGGCCAGCGAGCCGTAGACGTTCAAGTAGCCGCCCTCGACGGTGGTCGTGCCGGTGTAAGTGCAGGCACTAGACAGTACCTGATTATTGCTGCCGAACTTGGTGAGCGAACCGGAGCCGCTCAGATTGCCCACGTACCACGACTGGTAAAAGGTGTCGTTGCCCACGCGCAACGCTACGGGCGTTCCGCTTTCGTTGACCAGCGCGAGATCGAACGATTGCCCCGTTGGCCCATTCCTTTCGCCGAGCCCGCCGACCGTGGCGGTCGTTACATTGCCAAATACAAGGTTGCCGCCGGCATAGATGATTTGTTCCTGCCCCGGGAAGCCAACACTCAGGGAGCACTTAGTAACGCAACTCGATTGGAGCGCATTGGGGTTGTCAATCCTAATCGTGCCTCCAGCCAGCTTGGTGTCGCCCGTGAATGTGCTTGCACCCGTGAGGGTCCAGGTGCCATTGCCAACCTTCTCCACGCCGCCACTGCCGGACAATACGCCCCCATAGGTGGTCGACTGGTCGTTCCATCCCACAAGCAGCGCCGGCCCCGTTGCGGCCATGACGTTGGGAAGGCCAAGGCTTTGGTTGCCTTTCAATCCGCCAAACGAATACGCGCTTTGGTTCCGATAACTCACTACACCGCCATAGTTGTCATAGTCAAGCGTGCTGCCGGATAGAGCGTTTGGGCTCAACGCCAGCGTTCCACCGACAACCTTCGTATCGCCGGTGTATGTATTGTCGGAATAGGAATATCGGTCCAGCGTGAGTGTGCCGGTACCAACCTTCGTCAACGAGCCGGCGCCAACAATCTTGATTCCAATGGTGGTCGATTCATTATTGCTGCCGACGGTCAGGGCGACGGCTTCCGACGCGGAGTTTGTAAGCGAGAACGAATCGCTCGACGAATACCACGCAGCAAGACCGCCGATGTTCGCACGGCGAACAGTGGCGTCAAAATATAAGTGGCTGCCGTAAGACGTACTGGTACCGATCGTGACCGTGCTGTTCCGCAGCGCATTCTCGTGGCCCACGACGATTGATCCCGCGATGCTCGTCGGGCCAGTAAACGTGTTGGCGGCGCTCAGGGTGAGGCCGGCCGGTCCCGTCTTGCTCAAGCCATTCGACCCGGCAATCACGGAATTGATAGTCGCTGCATAACTGGTCCGAATCTCGGAGCCAGTCATGGTGATCGTTCCGCCATTGAGGGTGTAGCCGCTTTGCTCGAAAATGATGCCACCCACCGAGCCGACGTTGCCGGGCACTTCCACGGTGCCCGGCGTGCCTGGGTAGGGACTCGTGCCCCCAAAGTCGGCATACTGCGTATCGACCCACGTCCCTTGAAGGCAAGTGTTGCCGTTCCACCAGTTCGGCGCCGTCTGGTCCCAGACCATCGATCCGCCAACCGGATTGAAAACGAGGGGTGATGGCGTATCCGCGCGGACGCCCTCCACCGAGACGAGGATAAGAACACACCACGATACTGCGTTAATGACGCAACGCATGATAAATCCCTCGCGGAAAACAGCCGGTCGTGCCCTTGTCACTAATGTAACTGCCCAGGCAAAGTGGGTCAACCTTTTTTGGCAGCCCACACCCCCCGGCGATGGGCCTTGTGCTGTGGCCTCCGCTCGGGTGTTCCAGGCTTTTACCCCCCAGCATTTCTTCTGGTCAAAATGGAAAAGATGCCGCGTTTAGCCGTCGCCGGCACGGCGACGTTGATCTCGGGCCGATGACCATCATCCCCCAGCTTCATGCGACAACTACTGCACCCGAACCACCCCGCCGCCATTGTTGACCTGTCACCAACCCGGTACAATGCGGGATTGCCCAAAAAGCCCGCGGAGAGTCCCTTGACGTCAAGAGACCGGGCGAATCGGGCTGGTGGTGTGTGCGTGCGCGGGAAGCGTTCGGGCGAAGAGCCGCTGCAAACTCTCGTTTGGCGGCCGACGTCACGTCGGCCTAGACATAGCCGCCGTCCAGGCGGTTGCTAAACCGTGACGGCGCGGCTATCGCGTGTGCGAACTGATTACCGCGAGTTGAAAGTCTGTTTCATGGTCAATCGTAACCTTATTCGAGGACTGGACCTTACCGAGGACGAATGGCAAGTCGAGCTTGATTCCGCTCTGGAGGGCGTGCCAGCCGAGGAAATCGCCTGGACGACCCAGGAGATGGAGTTGAACAAGATCGTCGAGGGCCGCGTTCTCCGCGTCGAGGGAGACGTCGTCCTGGTCGACGTCGGCTACAAGAGCGAAGGCATCATCTTCCGCAGCGAGTGGGAGGAAGGTGAAGCGCTCCCCGAGCCGGGCGCCAAGGTCAAAGTCCTCATCGAGGACGTCGAGGACATCCACGGTCTCGTCGACGACTCTCGCGGCATGATCACCCTCAGCAAGCGCAAGGCCGAGAAGATCGAGGCTTGGCTGAAGGTGATGGAAACCGTCCATGAAGGAGACATCGTCACCGGCGTCGCCACCAAGAAGATCAAGGGCGGCCTGCTGGTCGACATCGGCGTCAACGTCTTCCTGCCAGCCAGCCAAGTCGACGTGCGCCGCCCGGCCGACATCGGCGATTATCTGGGCCGCACCATCCAGTGCCTCGTGCTGAAGATCGACGAGGCGCGACGCAACATCGTCGTCAGCCGCCGCGCGCTGATCGAGGCCGAGCGGGCCGAAAAGAAGGCCCAGCTCCTGGCCGAGCTCGAAGTCGGTCAACGCCGCAAGGGCATCGTCAAGAACATCGCCGAGTTCGGCGCGTTCGTCGACCTGGGCGGCATCGATGGCCTGCTCCACATCACCGACATGAGCTGGGGCCGCATCAATCATCCTTCCGAAATGGTCTCCATCGACCAAGAGATCGAAGTGCAAATCCTGCACATCGACCACGAGAAGGAAAAGATCGCCCTGGGCCTCAAGCAACGCACGCCCAGCCCCTGGGAAACCGTCGAACAGAAGTACACCGTCGGCGCCCGCGTCAAGGGCAAGGTCGTCAACGTCATGACCTACGGCGTCTTCGTCAAGCTCGAAGAAGGCATCGAGGGCCTCGTTCACATCAGCGAGATGTCCTGGACCCGCCGAATCAGCCATCCCAGCGAGTTGGTGCAGCCTGAGGACGAAATCGAAGTCGTCGTCCTCGGCATCAACAAGGAAAAGCAGGAAATTTCCCTCGGCATGAAACAAACCCAGGAAAACCCCTGGGACCGCGTCGCCGAGCGCTATCCGATCGACAGCGTCGTCAAGGGCACCGTCCGCAACCTCACCAACTACGGCGCCTTCATCGAAATCGAGGAAGGGATCGATGGCCTGCTCCACGTCAGCGACATGTCGTGGACCCGCAAAATCAGCCATCCCAACGAGATGGTCGAAAAGGGCCAGGTCCTCGAATGCCGCGTGCTTTCCGTCGATCAGGAACGCCGCCGCATCGCCTTGGGCCTCAAGCAGATGGCCGACGACCCCTGGGCAACCGACATTCCGTCGAAGTACCAACCGGGCCAAATCGTTCAGGGACCGGTCACCAAGATCACCAACTTTGGCGTCTTCGTCGGTCTCGAGAACGGACTGGAAGGCTTGCTGCACATCTCTGAGCTGGCCGACCACAAGGTCGAGGACCCCGAGGAAGTCGTCAAGGTCGGCGAGGTCATCGAGGTCAAGGTCCTCCGCGTCGATCCCGACGAGCGGAAAATCGGCCTGTCCCGCAAGCGCGTCGAGTGGGCCGAAGAGGAAGTGGCTGCTGCCGAAGCATCTGCCGGCTCGACCGGTGGCTCCCGTCCCAGCATCCCACCGACCGAGTTGAAGGGTGGAGTCGGCGGCGACGCCGGCCCGTTGTTCAAGCTCGAGCCCGCCGAAAAACCGGCGGAATCAGCAGAATCGGAAAATCCGTAGGTCGCGCCGTAAGCTTGTGGCAGGACCGATTTCCGAATCAGTCCGAAAACGACGCTAGCCGACCCGTAGGAACACACCCGCGGTCAGCTAGCCTAAGTGAATCCTTTCCGAGCCCCTGGATTTTTATCCAGGGGCTCTTTTTTTCGGTATTGTCGGCCTTACACGCGTATCCCTCCCAGTTCGGCGCGTCGCCGCTTCCTTGCAGAATCTTCGCAGCTTGCGTCGATAGTGTTATTGTGGCCAAACTAACGCCCCTATTTCCTCGCGCTCCGCGTGAGAGACTGTCTGCCTCACGCTCGACGTGAGCGGCAGCGTTACCCCGGACCGCGTACGACGCCAAAATGCCCAAGACCACCCGCCGCCGAATTACTCCATCCGTTCAGTCGCCGCTCGAGACGTATCTCCGCGAGATCAACGAGACCTCGCTCCTCTCGGCGGCAGACGAGCACCAGTTGGCCGTCGCCATCGGCAACGGCGACACTCAGGCCCGCGACCGAATGGTCCGCGCCAACCTGCGGCTGGTCGTCAACATCGCCCGCGGCTACACAGGCAAGGGCTTGAGCCTTCAGGACCTCATCGAGGAAGGGAACCTGGGCTTGCTCCGTGCGGTCGAGGGTTTCGACCCGGCCATCGGCACTCGCTTCTCCACCTACGCCAGCTACTGGATCAAACAGTCGATCAAGCGAGCGCTGATCAACACCGCGAAGACAATCCGCATTCCAGCCTACATGGTCGAGCTGCTCTCCAAGTGGCGCAGGGCCAGCTCGCGGCTCGGCGCAGAACTCGGACGCACCCCCACGGCTGAAGAGATCGCCCGAGTCCTCGGCCTGCCT
>JAJFUI010000348.1 GCA_021372555.1 Planctomycetaceae bacterium
CGTCGATCCAACTGAGGACCACGTCGATGCGGTCCCCTTTTCGCTGCCACTCGACGGCACGTGGCAAGGAGTCAGCCTTGGGGCGACGCAACACCCGAAGGTATTGGTCCGCCGCAGGGCCACAAGGCCAACACTGAAGCAGAAAAAACTCACCGCCAGGCCCGTGGTATGGATCGAACGCCAAGTAACGAGCATGGAGCGGGGTTCCGATGGGTTTGAGCAGGTAGTAATCCCGCCGCCTCACGCGCCGCCGTTCCAGGTACGGACATAAACGGCCACGAACGTTGACGGTCTTCGCCTCGTCAGTTGCGAAACGATCGGGGCTGGGCATTGCATTATTCCCGAGCCGGCAGGACGGACGGCGGGGCACACAAGGTGTTAGGTACACTGTTGACGGACACGGTTACACGACACTTGCTGGAAAAACCGGCGCTAAGCTGTTGCACGACAAAGGATTCACACGTTGGCAACCAGGCTGGCAGCGGGGTAAGTCTCCGGGCCACCGAGAAAGCCATCACCGTGAGGCGTCCCACGGGTTCGCTTGACCATGCAACGTTGATCGCAGAGGCCAGTCCCGGTATTCACGGCTCCAGCAATTTCATCTCTACCCAAATCGGTCCAAGAACCTTGAACTGCTCGTAAAGCTCCTCCATCTCTTCCCACTCAGCAGGGGTTTTCGGAAATGCTAGAGTGGGGCGGTCATTGAACACGTTGTAGTCTGGACTAGGCTGCCGGGACATCGCTCGGGCGAAGGTTTCAACACTCTTGAGCCAGCCACGGCTGTTAAGGTCCCCGAATGATGCCGGTGCTGGTCGCTGCCCCATGTCCTGCGGCGCGCCCGGCGTACCCTTGAACGTCATGTAGCCTTTGCGGAGGAGAGCTGAGTACTTCGCCTGGACATTCGGATCCTCGGCCAACGTACGCAAACGCTTGGTCTCCTCTTCACGCTTCTTCCTAGCCTCTTCGTCCCTGAGAACCGCGATCTGCTGATCCGTATCCTTGCGGACTTTCTCTACCTTCTCCTTGGCTAATCGAGCCGCGGCGGCGGCCTTTGCTTCCGCCTCTTCCTTGATTGCCTTTTCTTCTGCCTCACGGAGAACTCGCTGGGCCTCCTTGTCGGCAGTGGCCCTGGTTTCCGCCAACTGCTTAGCATACCCCGCGGCCACTTCCCTCTCGCGTTGCTCAACGGCCTTTTCCAGAGTCGTACTGGCCGGGGCCGTCGCCATTGTTTCCGATACGAGGTTTTCCAATGTCAACCTGTCCCGATGGTATTTCGGCGCCAGCGTCTTTATCTCCTTCTCGATCCGCTCAAGGTCCTGAACAAGTTGAGGATTGGGCAACGCGGTGTTATCGCCTCGACCCAGGTAGGTCCGCACGGTGTCGAGGTGGACGTTGACCGTATCCTGGTGCTGCGAAACAAGACGCACGGGTTTCCTGTCCGGGTCTTGAAGCAAAGCGCGGTACTGATCCAAGTGCGGAATGCTCGCGGCGATCCGCTTGCCCGACTCGCTCTCGGGAAGCTGTTTCAGCAGTGATGTCAAAACGTCCACGTCCGTATTCGTCGTGTTCAGAGTCTCTTTGATGGACTCGATCTGTCGTTGGAGTTCGAGCCACCGCATCTTGGCAGCCGCGATGTCTTCCGGCTTTGGCGTAGGCGTGACCGGGGTAGCTGTCGCTGGATCGGCGGTTGGGTGGGTCGGCGCGGGGCGCGGGCTGTCAGAGGAGGGAGGTCCGCCAGGGACATCGGCGATTGTGGGTTTCACCGACGGCGTGGGCTCTGGACCGTTTGACTTCTTGCTGGATGATGCTTCATACACAAGCCATGCTGCACCCACAACGGCCGCATAGATAAGTAGAGTAACCCGCGTTCCTGAGGTAAGAAGGTTCTTGGGGCGGAGGGGTTGAGGAGATCCGGTGCTCATTTCAATTACCTTCGGAGGCCAAAAGCGAAAATGATCATGATTGTGTTATTGGAGCCGTCGACCAACGGCGTGGCAGATAATCACGCCGACGCCAAGTATGACCGGGGTTACCCAAGACATTGGCTGAAACCAGCGAGCGATGAACCACTCGGCGAGCAGGATCTGGCAACCGATCGAACCGGTCAGCCAGTGGGCGGCGAGAGGCGCCGTCGCGTTGCCTCTCGCGTGTTCAAAGTCGAAGACCGCCTGCCACACGGCGCCGATGGCGGCGGCTGAAGCTAAAAATGAGAACACCAAGCCGCCTCCGCCTCGAATCCATTGCCCAAGCAGCAGGATGGCAACCAGGGTAAGTACCGCAGCGGCAACAGCGAATAGTGAGGCTCGCCAGCGTGCCGTCTGTTCGACGACCTTCTTCGCTTGGACCTGCTCGATCGATTGACGACGCGATTGTTCTTGCCCGACTTCGCGAGGGCCCCAACCGGTCAAGACGAAGTGCCCGACGATCACGGCGGGCTCGACTCCCCAAATCGGCTCGTCGCGGACTTCTATCTGTTTCGTCCAATCCTCCACGCCGGCATCCTGTTCGACAATCAGCTCTCGAAAAATATCGCCGTCGATCACGCGGACGTGGGGGTAGAGCCACTTGGGGATCTGCTCAATCAGCGAAACAACTTGCGGCGGCATAACCACCTGGCTGTTGCCAATCGTAGTGCAGATGGCATTTAGAACGTGTTGTTCGTGGCGGGCAAAGCGGTGATAGTGCTTGCCGTGAAGGACTGTTTCCACCTTGCGTGTGCCGACGATGCGATC
>JAJFUI010000006.1 GCA_021372555.1 Planctomycetaceae bacterium
CGTCGAGCTTGACGCGCGTCTGCGCATCGGTCACTTCGCCACAAAGCGTTTCCAGAGCGGTGCGGAATCGCTGCTGATACACCGCGTCTGTCTTCGCGCGCAATTCCTCGTCCTGCACCTTCGCCAGATCCGCATCGATGCTCTTTTCGAGATCTTCGACGGGAGCGTCGGCCGATTTGGCGCGTGCCTGCTCGGTAAGCAACTGCCGATACTGCTTCCGCAGCTTGTCATAGATCGCCTGCTGCGCCTTCGCCACATGGCCGATGTGGTTCTCGGGCATATGGAGCTCGAGTTGCCAAGGCCCCTTCGTGTCGGCCACGCGCAACAGCGTCGTGCCTTTCTGCACGGGCCGGCCAATGGGCAAGCGGTTCTGCAAATCGAACGTTAGCACTTGGCCCGCAATAGGACTGCGGATGGTCAGTTCCGCGAGCTTCGCCCGATAGAGCGCCAACTGTGCATCCAGTGAGCGCAACGTTTCGCGCAGTTCCGCCTTTTCTCCTTCGAGCTTCAACCGCTCTTCGATGCTGACTCGTTCCTTTAGCGCTCGCTCGATCATGCCGACGCGTTCCATGGTGCTGAGACGTTTTCCCTCGACGTCCCGCATCGCCACGCCCAGGTCGGTGTTGCGAAGCTTGGCCAGGAGTTGGTTTTGAGCGACCGGATCGCCATGCCCCACGTACAACGCATCAATGACGCTGTCGCCGGGCGCGAAAACGTCCTGCCGATCGATCGGTTCAAGAGTACCCTTGGCCTCGAGCGCGAACTTGGCCGGCCAAAAGCACAAAACCAGGACCAGGGCCACGACCGCGCCGGCGATGGTCAGGGTCTTGGGCAACGTCCGTCCCTGCACAACCCACTTGGTCTTTCCCAGCGCTCGCCAAACGGGCATCAAGAACAGGTTCTGATGCTCCAGGGCGTTGGCCAGGGCCGTCGAACTATGTTGACACACGACATCCGACCGCTGCACGAGGCTCGCCGACACCCGGCTATCCTCGATCTGCTCGACGATCAACGCCCCAATCGTGGGCTCGGTCTCCTCGCGCTTGTTCGGATCGTCTTCCTCGGGCGGGGCGGGCCGACCGAGGGGCAGGACCGCGACCGTCTTCGAGTGGGCCTCGTCGACGTACTCCTGAACAGCGTCCTCGACCTGCGGGGCCAAGTCGCGGGTGTCGCCGGTGTACCAAACGGCCTCACCCGTGGCGACAACCGCCGTGGCGAGCCTGCCGAGCAGCCGGACGGTATTCGATCGCTTGTCGAAGAGGTCCTGGCCGCTGATGGCTTCGATTTTGCACTTTTTGCCCTTGCGGATCGCAACGCTGACTCGGTCGCATTCGATTAAGCGCCGCCCTTCGTTGGCGATCGTGTAGGCGGTGACCCGGGGGTCCAACGAGGCGTGAACCGCCCGCGTAAAGTCCTCGAGTTGCGTCCAAAGAGTTTGCCGGCTCGCGAAATGCCGCAACTGGTGGCTTTTCAAGAAGTCGCCGGCCAGTTCGCACATCTGGCCGAGGAACCGCAGATAGCCTTGCTGCGTGGCCGCGCTGGTGTCGGGGCGTTGGAAGATCTCGACGAGACCGGCCTGCTCCAAATCGGTCTTCAGTAGACCGAACAGAAGGAGGAACTCGGTCGGGTTCGCCGCGGGCGCGTCCTGGTCAATCGCCGCCTGACCGGGCCCGGAATGCGGCGGAATCATCAGCCCTTCACCGTCCGCCAGCACCTTATAGAGGAGCCGGCCGTGCTGGGCCTGGCTTTCCTCGCTGTCGCGGAGCCGGGTCTCCTGAATATTGACTTGGTACTGCAGCGCCAACTGCCCTTCGGGGTTCAGTGTCCAGACGGCGCCGCCCGTCGCCGCCAGGGCCGACACGACTCGCGGCAGAAACTGCCCGTAAAACTCCTCCGGAGCCACCTCCGTCTTGGAGAGTTGGGCGATCTCCGCCACGAGGGCGCGGATCTGCTGCTTGGTCTGCTCGATCAGATGCGGGTCCAGCGATTGCTCAATAGCCATACTATGCTATGTACTCCCTTTCGGCTCCGTTCTCAAGGTTACCTCACAGATATGAGGTGCTCCAAGAGCGGGGGCAGGAGACGGACAGCTTGCACAGACCTCGCAAACGGCGCATTCGGCCCCGCGAACCGACACTATTGATGCCGATATTGCCATTGATCGTGTTCAACGGCAAACACGGCTGTTCCAGCCGAGTGTGCCAGCTGACTCAGGCATAGAGGACGCGGCCTACAATACCGGCGTCACAGTCGGTCGATCTGCTCATTAAACGCTGGTGGCGGTGTCAAAACACCAACGACAAGACCCCCGCGGGGTGTCATCCTTGCCGACACCCTAGTAAACAGCTCCGCGCGCCCCAGCGGGGACGCCAGGACGCGCGGAGCCGATCGTTCAAGCCTTTGGTCTTGCTTCTTCGGGTTACCACCGCAGAGCAAGTCCGGATCGAAGGTCCGTCAACGCAAGCTCGATGTCGGAATCCGCGTCGGACCTCGCCTCTTGCTTGCCTCGCTTGTTGGCGTTTTGCGTCAGCCAGTCGGCCAAGTCCGAATCTTGACGTCCGCTCGGCAACCAGTCGGCCATCACGCTTCGTACAGCAGAATCGTGCGTGGCAGGCAATGCCTTCGCGTCGGTGCGAGCCGCGCCCATCGACTCGATCGTCGCGCTCTCGCCGATACGGCCAAACACCTGATCGCAGCCCGCAGCACTAATTGCCGGAGCGGGCTGGTCCTGAATCGCCATCATTGGCTCGGCCATGAGCGCTTCCGACCCGGTAAGCATCGCCGCAGCCATGGCGGCCAGCTCACCCGGCGCATACTGGCCGATGATGGCGATGTCATTGGCGGTAAGTTCATGCCGCACCTCGCCGGTGGAGAGATAGGGGAACATTACCGAAGCGCGGTCGGCGCTGTGGCCGAGTCCGATGCCATGGCCAAGTTCATGAGTGGCCACGGTCTCGAAGTCGTACTGGCCGGCGGCAATTGCAGTCGCGCCATTGCCGGTGTACCAGTCCCAGCCGCTGACGAGCGTGATGGTGCCGCCCATCTCCGTCAGGCCGAGCACACCCTCCGCCGCGCCGCCGATGGCCGTTGTGTCGGCCATCGAAATGGTGATGTCGGCCATCAGCCCAATCTCATCGGGCACGGTAATCAGGCACATGCCCATCGCACCGAGTTGGGCGTTGAGGTTTTCCACCGCATCGCTAATCCGGGCGGCCTCCTCAATAGTCATGTTGCCCGCAGTGTTGTCGACATAAACCAACAAGGTGCTCAGATGCAATGCGTCAGACGTCAACGTGGCGTCGAACGTCGCATCCGCCTGGCTCCCAAGCACCATCATGGCGATGTCGCCGGCCGAGTTGATTTTCGTGTCAAAGGCGTGATTGGCCTCGGTGCAGAACGTGCTCTTTTGCGAGCTGGCCGCGTAGAGCACACCGGCAGAAGCCTGGGCGTTCACCGACTGCAGCATTTGCAGCACGGTGAGCTGCGCGGCGTTGCCAAATGCCGGAGCATCGGAGCCGAGCGTCACCGTGTCCCAGCCGGCCCCGGCCGCCGAAACATTGAAGCCATACTTTCTCGCATAATTTCCGCCGGCCAACGTGGTGCTGGTCGCATAAACGCCCAGTGCCGCAGCCAGAATCTGCCCGTTGGTCTTTGCACCCGAGCCCGTGGTGAAGAAGTAAGTGTTGTAAGCGGTCGCAACCTGCGTGTTGGTGAAGTAGCTGCCATTGCTGTTCACCATCGAGTACACGCCGGCCGTCGCGCCATAAAGCTTCGGGAAACTGGTGGCGAGCCACTGGGCAAGTGCCGTCGAGTTGGCGCTGCCGTTCAGGCTTTTGATCAGCGCCTGGCCGTTCTTGTTGTGCCAGAAGCCGATCGTGGCAAAATCGCCATGTTTGACCGTCGCTGGTGCAACTCCGGTGTAGCAATCCACGTCGCTGGCGCTCACGGCGACGGCGATCGTCCCCGTCGCGTCCGTGCCTCGAACGGTACCTGTGTTCGAGTAAGCACCGGTGATAGCAACGCCGCTGGCCGTGTAAACCCACGTCTCGCCAACGTCGAGTTGCTGGTTCGCGTTGACGTCACCGCTAACGTACGTCGGATGCAGGGTGGAATCGCTATCCGTGACCGTGACGCCGCTCAGCGCGACGTTGCCAGTGTTCGCAACGGTGTACGTCCAGGTGATGGCACTGCCGGCTGTCACCTGCACGCCCGGTGCGCTGTTGTTGTCGGTTCCATTGGTCGTCTTCACGATCTTGATGCCGGGCTGCACGCCGAAGTAGCCATCGCTTTCGCTGGCGCTAACGGGCGTGGCAACCGTCCCAGTAGCGTCGGCGGCGAGAACCGTTGCGGTATTCGAATACGCGCCGACCATCGCAACGCCGGTGGCCGTGTAAGTCCACGCCTCGCCAACGTCTAGCTTGCTGTTGCTATTGGCGTCGCCGCTAACGTAAGTCGGCTGGACGGTCGGATCGCTATCGGTAACGGTCACGCCGTTCAACGCGACGTTGCCAGCGTTGGTGACGATGTAGGTCCAAGTCACCGCACTGCCGGCCGCCACGTTCGCACCGGCGTTATCCGAGCCGTTCGTCTTCTTAACGACTTGGATCCCCGGTTGCACTCCGAAATATCCATCGGTGGCCGTCGCGACTTGAGCCGTGGCGACGGTGCGAGTGACGTCCGTCCCAGTGACCGTGACGGTGTTCGCATAGGCACCTACGATGGCCGTGCCCGTAGCGCTAAACAACCATGTCTCGCCAAGGTCGAGCTTGCCGTCGGCATTCGCATCGCCGCTCTGGTATTGCGGCACAACGCCCTGGTCGTCGCTCAAGGTGATTCCATTGAGCGGAACGTTGCCGGTGTTGGTGACGACGTAGCTCCACGTGACCTCGCTGCCGGCGGGAACGTTCGGATTGTGGGTTCCGTTGGTGAGCTTGACGATGGCGACGCCCGGAGCAACACCAAAATATCCATCGCTGGCGTTAGCCGATTGCGGAGCGGCAATTGTGCCCGTCGCGTCCGTCGCAATGACCGTGGCGGTGTTCACATACGAACCGACAACGGCGACACCCGTTGCAGCGAACACCCACGTTTCGCCAAGGTCGAGCTTGCCGTCGGCGTTAATGTCGCCACTCTGGTCTTGGGGCACGACGCCCTGGTCGTCGCTCAAGGTGATTCCGTTCAGCGGAACGTTGCCGGTGTTGGTGACGACGTAGCTCCAAGTGACCTCGCTGCCGGCGGCAACACTCGGATCATGCATTCCGTTGGTCAGCTTCTCAATGGCCACGCCCGGAGCAACGCCGAAGTAGCCGTCGGTGGCGTTAGCCGATTGCGGAGCGGCAATCGTGCCCGTCGCGTCAGTGCCGCTAACCGTCGCCGTATTGGCGTACGCGCCTACGATGGCCGCGCCCGTAGCGCTAAACAGCCACGTTTCGCCAAGGTCGAGCTTGC
>JAJFUI010000012.1 GCA_021372555.1 Planctomycetaceae bacterium
GACCAGTTGCCCGCGCAACTCAACCGCGTTCGGGCATTCTATGCGCCGCTGCTGGAGGCGAAGTACGACCACGTCGAGCCGCGGCTCCGCGACTTGGAACAGTTGGAACTGCTCGCGTCGCGCTATCGCAGCCGGGCACGCATGCTGTTGGAAATGACGCTCGACCCGCCGAGCTCGACGCAGGACCTGGCCGGCCCCCCGCAGTTGGACGACGACTATTTGGTGCTCAGCACGATCCACTCGGCCAAGGGCCTCGAATGGGACGCGGTCTATGTCATCCATGCCGCCGATGGCAACATTCCTTCCGACATGGCCACCAAGAACGCTGAGGAGATCGAGGAGGAGCGGCGGCTGTTCTATGTCGCGCTCACCCGGGCGAAGAACTGGCTCTATGTGTGCTATCCGCTGCGCTACTACTATCCCGGCCGCAGCGACCGTCACTCGTTCGCCCAGCGGACGCGCTTCCTGCCCGAGCCGCTGCTCGGCTGCTTCGACCAGTGCGTGACCGGCTCGCAAGGCGACGACGGGGAGGACGATTTGGAGCTGTCTTCGCCGCACCACGCAAGCCGCAACATCCGCCGGCGGACGAAAGAGCTCTGGGGGTGACTGGCGGGGCATCACGACGTACAATTGGTTGTCGATGAACTTGAGGAGCCGCAAATGACCCTGGCATTGCCCGACTCAATTGAGCAGCAGTTTACACCGGAGGATATCCGGCTCCACCTTGCTCTCGGCATGTTCATCGATCACCGCGTTACGCTGGGACAGGGCGCTGTGATTGCGGGGCTCTCTCAGAGCGAATTCCTTCACGAATTGGGTAGCCGACAGATCCCCATCCACTACGACGAATCGGACGCGTCGGCCGACGTTGCGGCGGCTAGCCAATGGGGCAGATGATGCTGGTCGTCAGCGATACGTCGCCCCTGACCGCTCTGCTTCAGATTGGAAGGGCGGACCTGCTGCCAATCTTGTTCGATAGCGTGGTGATTCCTCCGGCGGTTGAAAAGGAGTTGTTGCGGTTCCATTCCGCACTGCCGACGTACCTCCTGGTCCGATCAGCCCGACGCCGCGAGGTCGTGGAGCAACTGGAGCGGCAGCTCGACGATGGTGAGGCGGAAGCGATTGCCTTGGCTGAGGAGTCGCATGCTGACTACCTCCTAATCGACGAGAAGCGAGGGCGTTCTCTGGCCGAATCACGCGGGGTGCAGGTCGTTGGCCTGCTTGGTGTCTTGTTGATGGCTAAGAAAAGTGGCCAACTTCCCGTATTAGGAGAGATCATCGCCGAATTGGAATCGCGTGCAGGCTTTTTCGTTTCGAGTGAAGTCAGAAGGACTATTTTGGCAGCGGCCGGCGAGATGTAACGGCAGCGACTTGCCGTCACGCGTTTGCGCTTATGTCATTCATGCGCGGCCGATCAACGATCGGGAGAAGAGACGTGAACGAAGGAAGTTGAAATGAAGAAGACCAAAGCCACAAAGCGTAGCAAGACGGCCGATCAATCTCACGCATCGAAACCCTACTGGGAAATGACTACCGCCGAGTTGCGCGAGGCGACCAAGGAGTTTGACCAGGAATTCATTGGCGAGACGTTTCGGCCGGCAACACCGCAGGAACTCGCGAGGTTCGAACGTGCCAGAAAACGCGGCCGGCCCCGCAACGGCCTGGGGGCCAAGACGATCTCCGTCACGGTCGAGAAGCGTTTGCTGGCCCAAACCGACCGGCTCGCCAAGAAGCTCCAAGTGCCTCGCGCCGCGCTGATCGCCCGCGGACTTCAAGCCGTGGTCAACGCAGAAGTGTCGGTTTAGCGAACACCGGCGAGCAGACCGGCTCAAGTTATGGAGTCAGGCCGCGCGCGCTTCGCCGCTCGATGTTCGAGTCGTGTGGCGCGACAAATACCGACATCTCTTGTTCGTATACCGCGCCGTGGTCAGACACTGCTCTCGCCGCAAACTTGACGAGGTGTCCGGAACGCGGCTGGCCATTCACGATCCCGTCAACCGGATTGGACGCCTTCGTGATGCACAATGATGCGTCTTTGATGCATGACATCGGGAGCCTCGCCTTTTCCATTTGTTCATGGAATCTCCGCGAGGCAAGTTGTGCGGCGAAAACCATCGCCGGGCCGTCGTTGGTGATCTCCCCTGGAGCCAGCAAATCAATCCTAAGATCGTTCATTGATCCAACGAACATGCCAAACAGCCAATAGCCGTCGTAGTCCGAGTAGCGGCTCGTGTATGTTCCGAGGAAATTGTACAGAATGCTCTTGATGGTTCGGCGGCGGGTCACAGCAGTCTCCTCCTTTACAGACTCCTACCCATCTTCATTGCTCGTTGCTGCCGATTGCCGGCCCGACTCGGCGGGCATCGCTTGCCTCAGGGTGCTGCCGCCTGAAAAGTTGCTGATGTCGTCGTGGTTGGCTTCGTCGTAGTCGCTGCCGCTCGGGTAGTGGTGGCCCCCGCCGAAACGGCCATCGTCACCGGGCGCGATGATCTGGAACGTGTCGGCGTTGATCCAACTGTTGTCCTTCGAGAAGCGATACGGATGGACGGGCGGCCAGCCTCTGTTGCCGTCGTAGCCGTGCAGGCCGCCGCGGAAG
>JAJFUI010000020.1 GCA_021372555.1 Planctomycetaceae bacterium
TTTGCCAAACTCAAAGGTCTGATTCGCCGCGCCGCCCCGCGAACCGTGGAAGCCCTTTGGAATCTCCTGGGCCGCGTTCTCGATGCGTTCCCCGCCGACGAGTGCTCTCGCTACTTGCACCACTGCGGATATACCGCTACAGACGCACGAAAATCGCTCTAAGTGCGCTCTGACCCCACAGCACCCGGTTTCCGGACCCCAGGTTTCTCCAACGGCGGGGAAACGCGGAAATCAGTAACGTTTCCGTGCCCGTCCCCAAACGTAGGCGAGTAAGCCCAGGGCACTGCCCCCAAGCAGGCTAAGCGTGGACGGTTCAGGGACGGTGGAACATTGATAGTGATACAGCATGTTATTGGAATACGTCCACAAATCGGATCCCGACTGACTCAATCCGTACACCGTCGTCGAATATCCAAGCGTTCCAAGCGACGCTCCGGTCGTGGAGTCGTAAACGGCAGTAGCCCCGAATGCTAAATCGGCTGTTGCGGCATAGATCGACTGCGGGAAGATCCTTATGTTGTTAGTGACGTCAAGAGCCTCCACCTGTAGCGGACCATAGTAGAAGCGGCTACCATCCAGCGACAAGACAGACGATCCGCCACCGACTTGCGCCGAACCGTAAACGCCAGTCCCGACGGCCGCTGTAAATGAGTTTCCCACCAGGCGTACCACATCGATTTCGTGAGATGTTGAACCCGAGTTGCCGTGATACACCCGGCCGGTCGCAGGATCATATTCTATATCTCCGTAGTAGTCGGCGTACGCGGTGGCAAGTGTAGTCATCTTGCTGGCCGTACCCCACTGTTCCAGGTGCACCCTGACCCATTGATCTGATTCGAGCAGGATAACTCGGCCAGAGTCGACAGCCTCAAGCTTGTATGTATCGACGAGCGATTGCTTGGACTCCCACTGTCGTGTTGCGAGATCGTAGCGTTGGACGTAGTGGGGATTCGTCAACGTGCCGTAACCCATCGCAACGCCGCCCCAATCGGCAGCGTACAGGTAGCGGCCATCAGGCGTGAGGTCCATGTCCTTAAATTGCTGGTTTGCGAGATGAACATCGATCTCTTGATGGGTCTTGGTATCTACGACCCGGATCGCGCTGCCAGAATTGCGCAAAAATAACAAATCATATTGCTGCGAGTAGCAGAGTTGTGATGCAGCCCCAGGTGCCGAGAATGACTCTTCGAGAACCGGCATGGCGGCTCCACGCGCGATTGTCACGTTGGACAAACAGAATGTCGCGAATGCTGTCAGCACCATGATTTTGGCAACGAACACTGGAAACACAGGGCGCATAGCTTCTCTCCTTCGTAAAATCAAAAGGGACAACAACATGTACGCGGAAAATATGCTTCCCTGCCTCTAATAGGTCAAACAATGGGGTCGCGACCGTCTATTGGTAGCACGAACGGTGACCGGTCACAAGCATCTCGAGCCGCGATTTTTCACATTATTGGCCAATTCAACTCTATGGAGGGGTCTGGGGCCAAGCATCCGCCCCCGAGTTATGCCACTAGCTACATTGCACCAGCGGGAGCGTATCGTTGCGCCGGGGTTGCTGCCTCGGAGAAGGGAAAGGATGAGGCGTCGGCTATGCGGTTCGATGGGCGCGGCTCGGAATGGGAGAAAGGCGTCAGTTCCACCGCCAGCAACGCGGTCCATGACGGCACCTCTAAGCCCCTCCGAGCCGCGTGGCCAACCGTTGCGGCGGACCGCATCGTCGGCGAGTCGCCATCCGGCCGAAAATGGGTCAGAGCGCCCTCAGTCATTAGGCGTTACGCAGGGAGCAAGGTTTCGTAGACTCTATCGCATGGCCAGACCGTTGCGGATCGAGTCCGCCGGCGCATTGCATCGCGTATGTCGCGCGGAAACGAGCGGCAGCCCATCGTCCGCGACGACGCCGACCGCCAACGGTGGCGGCTTATCTGGCCCGCCGTCGTTTCCGGTCCCGCTCACGTGGCCGCGGCTTCGCCCGTTGGCCTGGATTGTCGCCTTTCGCACCGCGAAAGCCGCGTTGGGAAGCCCCCCGGCCTGTGGCGGTGTCGTCACTCTGGTTCACCGTGATCGTGGTGATGACACGGCCGCTGCTCTTTCCAATCGCCGGACCTGTGACGCGGCTCGGTTGGAAATCGCGACGCTACTCGCGTTGCCGTAACGGTTTGCTACTCTGGCCCCCGCATACCGAGCGCCACGCCCCCGATCGGCACGCCACGTGCATCGTAGTAAGGCGGCTATAGCGGTTGCCAGACGGCATCAAGCAGCAAGGAGGGTGCTCGATGTGTCGCTCATGTTTCACTAAGATCGTGCGGCGTCTCGGCTCGGTGCGGGTGTGCCTTGCCGCGTTGGTCATGGCGATTGCCCTGGATTCAACCGCGCTCGCGCAGGGATTGCTGCGAGCGATTCGCGACGATGTCCGCAGCGAGAGCGCGGCCGCGCCAGCGTGCGAGCCAGCAAGAGACGATTCGCGAAACAACGATCCCGAGCCGTGTAACTGCAACGGCGGTGCCAATGAAGGCTGGACGGCCGAATCGCCCAGGCCCGCCGACGCCGAAAGCAGCCTTCCCTCGCCGCTTGGCGTGGCGATCTTCGCCGCGGGAACGGTCACCGCGCCGATCTGGGCGCCTCACGCACTGATGGCGGACGACTTCGCCAACAGCGGCTACTTCCGTCGCTCTCCCTATGACGACGCGGACGGTTACATCGCCACTAGCCAGTTCGCCGTCGGAACGAAGCCGGTGGCCGCCCGGCTCGACGTTGAATATGCCAACGCCTTCGACCGTCTGGAAAGCGTCAATAGCCACCTGCTGGTCGAGACCGCTCCTCGTCTTGGCCTGACAGCATCGATCAACCACTTGGAGGAACGACTCTGCGGCGGCGGACGTGATCAACTCCAGATTGGCGACTGCAACGTTGTCTATCGTTTCGCCCAGTGCGAGTGGGCCGAGTGTCGCACCGGGCTCGGAGTCAATTGGCTGGACGATGCCCAAGGCGCCGACTTCGGTTTCAACTTCTCCTACGCCCTCGACCTTTATCCGCACAAGCCGTGGGTTCTGTCGGCGGGCATCGACGCCGGCACACTCGGCCAGGCAAGCCTCTTCCGCTTCCGTTCCACGGCCGGGCTGGTGTTTCACGGCGTCGAGACCTACGCCGGCTACGAGTACACCGACATCGGCCGCACCCACTGGCACAACGCCATCGCCGGCGTCCGACTTTGGTTCTGACGACGATGAGCGACAAAGCCGACGGAGGGAACGCAAAAGAGCGTGAAAAGCTGAGGAAAAAAGGGGCCAAGGCAAGGTGTCCAGGAACCGTTTTCTGATTAGTTGAATACGACAACACCGATTCCACCGCCAACAACGCGGTCCATGACGGCGTGCTTGATACTCTAGAGCGCTTCTCGAATACCCAAGCGCTTCTGCGGGGCATAGGTAGAGTAGGCAGCAGCCGATCAAGGAGGTTGTTGCCAGGCCAGATCGTGAAGACGTCGCGGCGCAGCGGGAGGTCGACGAGACCTGGACGGCCACCAACATGACGCGTCGTTATGGCCGCAGCCGAAAGGGCCAACGCTTGGTGAGCAAGGTTCCCCACGGCCATTGGAAGACCACCACGTGTATTGGGGCTTTGCGACACGATGCCCTCACCGCACCGACGGTCATCGACGGAGCGGTCAACGGAGAGTTGTTCCTAGCCTACGTGGAGCAACAACTCGTACCGACGCTGCAGCGCGGCGACATCGTGGTGATGGACAATCT
>JAJFUI010000025.1 GCA_021372555.1 Planctomycetaceae bacterium
GAGATTTACAGTTCGTATCTTGGCGGGCCGGGCAGCGAGAAGGCCCACGAACTGCTCCACACCCATTACCACGCCAAACTGCCGCGAGGAATCCGATGAGCACTTGCACCGACAACTGGACGGAAGTGGAAGCGGCCGCGAAATTGGTTCTCGGCGAGCCGATTGTGGCGTTTATTGAAGCGCGACGCGGTCAGGCGCATCCGGAAAGCCAACTGATCGCTGTGTTGCACCGGGTGCAAGCGGAGTACGGCTATCTGGCCGACGCCCACCTGGACGCGGTGGCCCAACTGATGCAGGTGCCGGCGGCCAAGGTGGCTGGAGTAGCAAGCTTTTACCACTTTTTCCGCCTGAAGCCGCGCGGCAAGTTCATGATCAACGTGTGCCTCGGCACGGCCTGCTACGTGAAAGGGGCGGAACGCGTGGCGCAGAAGATCATCGAGGAACTTGGCATCACCTGGGGCGAAACCAGCAAAGACGGCGTGTTCACGCTGGAAGGGACGCGCTGTCTCGGCACGTGCGGGCTCGCGCCGGTCGTGATGATCGACGAGCAAATCCACGGCGAACTGACGCCCGATCAGGTACCGGCGCTGCTGGAATCGTACCTGAAAAAGTCGCGAGCGTAGGCCGCGTCGGGTGACGCTCGGCCGCTCGGCTACTCGGGCATCTTCTGCGGCTTGTATGCGTGCGGGCGCTTGCGAAGGACCTTGGCTTCGAGGATCTTGTCCGGTCGCGGGGCCTCCGGGTCATCGGGATCGCGCCGCTGAAGCTTCGCCAGGACGTCCATTCCGTCGACCACGCGGCCAAACACGGTATGCTGGCCGTCAAGATGCGGCGTCGGGACGAACGTCAGAAAGAACTGCGAGCCGCCGGTGTCGGGCTGCGCCGTCTTCGCCATGCTCAGAGTGCCACGGAAGTGGTGGCGATAGTCCGGCCGGCGACATTCGTCGGCAATGGTGTAGCCTGGTCCGCCTTGGCCGGTGCCCTTCGGGTCGCCGCCCTGCGCCATGAATCCCGGCAACACGCGGTGGAAGACAACTCCGTCATAAAATCGGCTCTGCACTAGCGAGATGAAGTTGGCCACCGTGTTCGGCGCCTCGTTCTCGAACAGCTCGATGGTGATGTCTCCCTTGGACGTTTTCAGAAGGACGCGAGGCAAATCGCCTGCCTTGGCCTCGGCCTTTCGAACCTCTTGCTCCTTGGCCCATAGCTGCTTGTACTTTGGGACAAGCTTAAGATAGAACTGCCCCATCTTGGCTGGATCTTTGGCTTTCGCGTTGGCGTAATAGCCCTGCTTCTCGGCCAGCGACAGGTACTTCTCGGCAGTGTCGAAGTCCGAAACGGCAAAGGCGGCAATGCCGACCAGGTTCGGCACCTGCGGCTCGGAACAATTGTTCTCCATGAGCAACTTGCCAATCGCGACGGCGGGCTCATAGTCGTCATAATGGACCTTCTGCGCGAGCAACCTGACAAGGTAGTCCGTGATTTGCTTGTCGGCGTTGGGCGCTTCGGCGTAGGCTGCCTTGGCCGCCTCGACCAGCTTCGGTTCCAGCTTCTCGCCCTTGGCAATCAGTTCCTTCCATTGCCGCTGGATTTCCGTTCGCTGCTCTTCGTTCGCCTTGCGGTACTTCAGTTGCAGATTGGCCAAGTCGCCTAGCAGCGCGTTCATCTGACTGTGAACGGCGTAAAACTGCTCGGCCTTTGGGCCGCGTTTCGCGGTAGCCGGTCCTTCGCCCGCCCAAGACGTGGCGGCGAGGCCAAGCAGCACAGCGGTCAACGAGCAAACGGTCCACAATCGCATAATCCGGTTCCTTAATGATTTCAAAATTGGCGAACGGGGACGATTCGTCACACGGTTGATGCGAACGGAGACGCCGCCGGTCGCCACCTGTCGGTTTTGCTCTCCGTACGGTATCATATTGGGCGACCTGGGGCAATCTGACTGTTGGGACCGCTGCATGGCTCGCCAAAACCGCAAATCAAAACCACGCGATGCACGCCGTGCGCCCAATCGGGACTCGGAACCGGTTGTCGGACTGCGGATCATTGGCGGGAAGTACCGAGGGCGGCGACTCCGCTACAGTGGCGATGTTCGCACCCGGCCGATGAAAGACCGGCTTCGCGAGGCGGTATTCAACCTTGTTGGGCCTTCGATCGCGGGCAAGCATGCCGTTGACCTCTTCGCCGGGACGGGAGCCCTTGGCCTGGAAGCCGTTAGCCGCGGCGCTGCCCGGGCGACTTTGATCGAGCAGCATCATCCAACTGCCGCGATTATTCGCCAAAATGCCGCCGATCTGGGAATAGACGGTCAGACGGAGGTCGCCGTTGGCAACACCTTCATCTGGTTTCGCCGCTTGCCGGACATGGGGCCATCGCCGTGGGCAGTCTTCTGTTCGCCCCCCTATGACTTCTACGTCGAGCGAACCGCCGAAATGCTCGAACTGGTCAACGGTCTGATCGCCGCGGCGCCGGCAGGCAGTGTTTTTGTGGTCGAATCGGACCAGCGTTTTGACTTCGGGCTGTTGCCAAATCCGTCCGCGTGGGACGTCCGGTCGTACCCGCCTGCGGTCGTGGGCATCTTTCGCAAGGACTAGCCGGCATGGACATTCGGAATCTGGACCGCGTATTGGCGTTCACGACCAAGGACGGTTCGGAGATCCGCGAGCTGCTCGCCCACCGCAACTCGTGCATTCGCAATCAGACGCTCGCCGAAGCGCGCCTCCCGGCTGGCGGCAGCACCGCGCCGCATCACCACCGTGAAACCGAGGAAATCTATTACGTGCTCGAAGGCGAGGGCCTCATGCGAGTCGACAAGCAGACGGCCGATGTTGGTCCAGGCGACTCCATCGCCATTCCGCCAGGCGCATCGCATCAAATCACGAACACGGGCAAGGGCGTGCTGAGATTTCTCTGTTGCTGCGCACCCGGCTATGAGCACGAGGACACCGTGCTCGAAACTGCCGAAGGGAAGCCGTAACGCCCCCCAAACGACGCCTGGCGCCGTCGACGAGGTTAGCGGGCAGGCGCTGCCATGAGCGCGTCTGAGCCGGCCGAGTCGGCCGCTGGGCCATACTGCCGGGGCTCCGGGTCACCCCATTCATCCCATATTAACGGCTTAACGCTGGACCGCGCAAATCTCCGTGAACCAGCTTGCACCGACCGGCCGATCTTAGCAGATACCGGATTTTATCATTGTCGGGATCATATCGGATCGAGGGGAGCCGGAGATGCTGCAACGTCGCTCGCTGTTGCGGGTTGTGTTCATCATTGCACCTGTTCTTGCCGTCGCTGGACTGGCGGCGGGATTGCGGCAGCACGAGAGCAGGTCGGCGGCAGGCTGCCCGATGTGCCAGCTGCCTCCGGCCCCGACCGAAGAGCTCATCGCGTCCGCTGCGCCGGCGCTCGCTGTCGCGGACGGCGGCACGCCCGAACATCGACCGCTTCACGTCTACCAATTGCCGGATGACGACCTGCCGGCGGGGCCGGTTCTCTTAACGTCGGCCGAAAATGAGGACGCGCAGGCCAGCGAAAGCACCGCGAAGACAGCAACCACCTTGGCAACCACCATCGAAGAGCCGGCTGTGGCGCAACCGGCCCCCGTTCCAGCCGAGGCGCCGGCCACCGGTCCGTCACCATCCGGCTCAACGGTGGAAAAACCGAAGCCGAGACTGGAAGAACACGCCGTTTCCGCGCCCAAGATGCACGAGCCGCAGTCGGGCAAGGCGGTCCCCGGCGTTGCAACACGGACGGCGAATGCGCCCGAAAAGGCCGTCACCAGCCTTCCCCCATCTTTCAGCCGCGATTCTTCCAGGGGCGATCAGCCATCGGCCACGGATCGCATTGCGCGGACCATTCAGCAGCATGCCGTCTCAACGGCGTCGAACGCGAGCGAAGCCAATCGCCGCGAGAAGAACGAGGTCGCAGCCAGCGCGGCCGTCAAGATGGTGGCGCTGCCGAAGCTCGACGATTCGTGGCAGGAACCCGTCGCGATCATCCAGAGCCTGCGCGAGTTGGATGCCAACGGAGCGACAGCCCACTGGGCGGCGGAGGCGCTGAGAAGCATCAACGCGCTCGGAGCCGCAATGGCCAGTTCGTCACCACGCGATGCCACCGCGATTCTCCGCCGGCTGCGGGAACTGAGTCAGCAGGCGACGCTGCAAGCCGCCAGCATGCCCGATCGTCCGCTCACCGGCAAGCTGCGCAGGGCCAGTTTCGCATTGAGCCGGCGCGTCGACGTTTGGCAACACCTGGTGCGGCTGAAAACCTCTCCGATGGTAGCCGATCGACGACTTGATTCTGCACAACTGGCAGACTGCGTAGCGAAACTTGACGCGGTCACCGGCAACTCGGCTGTTGGGCAGGCGTGGCGGCGCTATCTGCTCGTGGAGCCGCTCCGCGCATGCCTGTCGCGGCATCCCGGCGCCGACGATGTTCCGACGCGCCAGTTGGCTCAGCGGGCATTGGCTCGTCTGACGCAGATTCCACTAACGGCCGAGCAGCAGCAGTTTTTGACGGCCAAGCCGCTCCTCGCCTATCGAGATGAGTTGCGTCATTGGGCAGCCGAGCCGATCGGCGCCGCGGCGTTGTTGCGGGACATCGAACGATATGAGACAACGGCGTTGCCGAGCGACTCCCGCCGCTTGGCGATCGATTGCGGCTACATGCTTGAATCGCCGGTCGCGGCCCGTCGACAACTCGCCGCGCAGGTCGATGCCCATTATCGTAACGCGAACTTCCGTATGGCGGTCAAAGACGACCTGCTTAACGCTCTGATTCCCGAGCGGAAGGTCGAGTATGCTCAGATCAGCGACGTGGTTCAGAACCGTCCCACTCGCGGCCAAAGCGTGATGGCCAGTGAGCTGGCGGTGCAGATGCGGCCCGACCCGAAACGAGTGTTGTTGGATCTGGTGGTCCGCGGCGAGATCGAAGCCAACACGACGACCGATGCCGGCGCGGCGCGTTTCTTCAACGAGAGCCAGTCGTGGTATGTCGCCCGCAAGCCGCTGGAAATCAACATGAAGGGGATTACCCTTTGGCCGGCCGAGGTCGAGGTCCACAACGACACCCAGCTTCAAGGCGTCGACACCAAGTTGGGCAATGTTCCTGTCGTCGGATGGGGGCTCGCGGTAATCGCCAAGAACCAGTACGACATGAACAAGTCAGCCGCCGCGCGCGAGGTCGAACAGAAGATCGTCCGCCAAGCCAGCGAGCGCGTCGATACGGAGACGAAACAACAGTTTGCCGGCGTCGTGGCCAAACTGAACCAACGGGTGTTCGATCCGTTGAACAACCTCGCCTTGGACCCGCAACTGATTGACGCCGAGACGCAGGAGCACCGGTTTACGATGCGGCTTCGCGTCGGCGGCGAGGACCAGATCGGCAGTCACACGCCGCGTCCGCAAGCTCCGGCTGACAGCTTGGCCAGTGTTCAACTTCACGAATCGGCCCTGAACAATGGTCTGCGTCGGCTGCAACTGGACGGTCGGACCTTCACGATACCGGAGTTGGCGAAGCAGGTGGCCTCCAGCCTGAACTGCGCCCCTTGGGAAACGACGCCTGACAACCAGGACGTGAAGATCACGTTTGCCAAGCAGGATCCGGTCGTCGTCCGTTGCCGCGACGGGCAAGTCATCCTGACGTTCTCGATGCAGCGGCTGAGTAAGTCGCCACATTCCTGGAACAACTTCCAGGTCCGGGCTTTCTATCGCCCCGAGACGCAAGGCCGCAATGCGTCGTTGGCCCGCGAGGGCGTGATTCGCCTCATGGGACCGCGTCTATCCGCTGGCTCCCAAATTGCCCTGCGTGGCATTTTCTCGCACGCGCTCTCGAAGAAGACCCCGTTCCGGCTGATCCCCAAGGAGATCGCCGACGACCCGAAGCTGAAGGACGCCGCGGTGACGCAGTTCGTCATCGAAGACGGCTGGATCGGTCTTTCGCTAGGGCCGGATCCCCGGCTAGGCCCCGTGGCCAGCCGGCAGTCGGCTGCGGACTGAGCTGCTTCCCCCACCGCGGAGGCAGGGCCATTCGTCGCCGGCGTCTCGACGGACGCCAAGGTGGCCGAGGCGGGACTCGAACCCGCACGAGCGATAAAGCCCACGGGATTTTAAATCCCGAGCGTCTGCCATTCCGCCACTCGGCCGCGGCGCAATGCCGAAAACGCACTGCCGCTTCAACGTACCTGCGCGGCTGGCGGCGGTCAAGACGCAAACACCCCTCCTCTGGATGGTTGTTGTCGATTCACCTTGCGTCGGACGGCCCGGATGGCGTATCTTCCGCCGTCCCACTCTCGATTCGTTTCCCCGCACGGCTCCTCGGCGATGGACTACGACGTTCAACACAGCCCGCGGCGTTGTTCCAAGACTGACCGCGAGTTTGCGCCGGGCGAGACGTACTACTCCGTCCTCGTGGAGGATGGCGTAGAACTCAAACGGCTCGATTATGCGGCCGAGGCTTGGCCCGGACCACCGGAGGACGCCTTCGGGTGGTGGAAGTCCCAGATGCCGGATCGCACGGCGGCGAAAAAGCATTGGGCGCCCAACGATGTCATGCTCGACTTCTGGGATCGTTTGGCCGATCAGCCGGGCCGAGAGGACATGCGATACGTGCTGACGCTACTGTTGGTGCGCCGCCGCGTGTTTCGATGGGAGGAAGAGAAAAGGACTGAGGCGGGACAGGAGACGCTTGTTGTGCACTGCCCTCGCCGCGATGCGACATACGAGGTGCCTGCGGTTTTGCCGGACGACGCCCGGGCTAACCAGATTCAGGAAGAACTGGCCGAACTGCTGCGATAGATGGGAAACACCGATGGATTCGGGGCGAGCTAACGGATGCCGCTCGTTGACGCTGATGATCACGGCGATCGTGGCGGGCTGTACTTGGTTCCCGGGCCCAAAGTGTCCGCCCCTGAAGGAGTTTTCCGACAATGGCCCGGTGAAAGTGCTCGACTTGGATTGCCGGACTAACGAAGTAACCACTAACCTCCGATCTTTGAACCCGGCCCCCTCGCCATGAACGTCTACCAACGTTGCTGTCTTCTGTTGGTGTGCACGGCGTTGTTCGCCGCCAGCGGCGCCAGTTGCCCGAAGACGTTCTTGCATCAGGAGAGTCTGCCGCGGGTGTTGCCGCCGGCGCCTACGGTGGAACAGGTGATGGAGGTGGTCAACCGCAATAGCTCGCAGATCACCTCGTTTTCGACGAATCGTGCGACCCTGAGCGGATCGGACATGCCGACCTCGTTGCGTGCCAGCATCGCATTCGAGCGGCCGCGGCGGTTCCGGCTCCGCGGGGAAACCGGCATCACCGGTGCTGAGTTCGACCTAGGGAGCAACGACGAGTTGTTCTGGTTCTGGGTGCGGCGGAGCCAGACGCCAGGCATGTATTTTTGCCGGCACGATCAGTTCGCCACAAGCCAGGCGCGGCAAATGCTTCCCTTCGAACCCACGTGGTTGATCGAGGCTCTGGGGGTTGCTGCACTGGACCCAGCACTGCCGCACCAGGGACCGCAGTTCTTGCCTAATGACCGCTTGCGGATGGACACGATTGTCGACACGCCGCAGGGACCGGTAACAAAAGTCATGATTATCGATGGGTCGCAAGGTTGGGTCCTGGAGCAGCATGTGCTCGACGCCCGGCGGCAGTTGCTGGCCAGCGCCGTGGCCAGCGGGCATCGCCGTGACCCGCTGAGCGGCTTGGTCATGCCGACCGTTGTGCAGGTCCGCTGCCCACCGGCGAACTTATCGTTGAAGATCGATCTTGGCAACGTCGAGATCAATCGGCCGGTGGGTGACCCGGTGGCCCTGTGGTCGATGCCGAACTACGGCAACGGGCCTGTCGTCGACATGGGCAATCCGAACTTCAGACCGCCCGCCCCGGCGGCCCAGGCGCCTGCCAACGGCCGTCAACCGCCGCCGCAGACTTCGTGGCGTCGCACGGCACGGCAGCCATACCAAGCGCAGTGAGTGACGTCGGATAGCCGGCCGCCGACCTAGCGGCTCCCCTCGACCATTCGCGTCAGTCGGACGACCTGGACACGGACCGCTTCCAAATCGGGGTTCAGCCGCAGTGCGCGGCGGAAGCATTCCAGTGCGGAGACGGGGTTCTCGAGCTCCAGGTAGGTGTCGCCCATACTCGTGGCGGCGACGAAGTGATACGGGTTGATCTCCAAGGCCTGATGGCAGTCGCGGATCGACTCGACGAGCCGGCCGAGCCCGGCGTGGGCTACGGCGCGCTGGCGCCACACTTCGGCGAACCAGGGCGCCCGCTGAATGAGGAGGGTTGCACGGCCCAAAGCCTCCTTATACATGTGCGCGGCGTTGAGCCGGATAATCGTGCCCAGTTCTCGTCGCTCCGGTTCGCTGCCGGCGCGATTCCAAATTGCGAGGATGCCGCTTTGCGCTAGCGTCCGGACCATGCGATCTTCGTCATGCAGGGCGCAGCCCATCGTGTGATTGGCTTCATAATCGCCGAGATGCCCCAGGGCGAGCACCGCCGCGCGACGGACCTCCCGGCTTGCGTGTCGCACCAGTCGCTGGAGTGTGCCGGCCGAATACACCTTCGACACTTTGCGGACGAACGCTGCCGTATCCTGGAGAGTGAGATGCTCTTGATAGAGCACCAGCAGGAGCGGCGGACGTGCAGGATCGTTATTCACGTGACGTGCCCCCTCCAAACGGAAAAGAATCGAGTACGTCTTTCGATTGTAGTCGCAACCCAGAAAAGACGCCAACGAAAAGACCCGAAACTATGAAACGCATGCGATGTTGCCTATTGGGGGGTAGAATGGAGAAACGGGGACACGGCGAACAAGCCGCGTCGAGCAGCCGCCATTGCAGGATACCGCGGACGTGCAATCACCTTCAGTTGTTACGATCTGTCCTCTGAATTGGGTCGCTCGAGCGATTGTCGCGGGCGTTCTCCTCGGCGCTGGCGCAGCGGCCGCTGAACGCGTCGAGTGGGTCACCGGCCCCGCGCTGCAACAGCAACTCGCTCAGCCGATCGACGTACTCTGGGCCGAAAATCCTCTGCGTCAGGCGGTGACGCGGCTCTCCGCCTCCTGCCGGGTGGCGATTCTCATTGACCGGCGGGTTGATCCGGGGCAGAAGCTCCATGTCTCGTTGCGAGACGTTCCGTTGCAGCAGGCGTTGCAGACGATCGCCGACGAGCGAAATCTTGGCGTGTCACGGCTCGGTTCGATGGTCTATCTGGGCCCCCGGACAACTGCGGATCACCTCAGGGCCGTGGCCGCCGCATTCGACAAAGACACTCGCCGACTTCCCACCGCAATTCAGCGAAAATACCGGCAATTGCGGCCGATGGAGTGGCCCGACCTTGCGACTCCGCGGGAGCTGATGGCCGATGTGGCGCGCGACGCTGGAATCGAGATCACCAATCTGGACAAGGTGCCGCACGACCTTTGGGCCGCCGCCCAACTGCCGGCCCTGTCGCTAACGGACCGGCTGACTCTGTTGGCCATCCAGTTCGATCTGAGCTTCCGCGTGGTGGGCAACGGCTCTCGACTCGAATTGGTGTCGGTCCCCGAAAGCCTACCCCTGGCTGCTGGCCCCAACGGAGGTCTTGCCGGACCATCGCACACGCCGGCCTCCCGCCGCACTGCGAAGCCGCCGGCGGGGCAGGACCGTTTTCAGATCAACGTGCGAGAGAAGCCGCTTGGCCCGGTGCTCCGCCAACTAGCTGCACGACTGGACTTGGATCTTCGCATTGACGAGCAGGCGATCCGCGACGCTGGGGTTTCGCTCGATCAACGCGTGTCCGTTCGGCTGGAGAACGCCACTGTTGACGACGTTCTTCGCGGGTTGCTCCACTCGACGGGCCTGACGTTTCACCGCAAATCGAAGGTGGTAGAAATCGTCCCCTCGGAATAATCGGCAGGATCGCGACCATTGCCCACGCTGCAATTCGCCGGACGAGTGGCGTTCACATAATCTATAGTTGCCATATCAGTAATATGGATCGCGGCCGCAGAGTCCCCGGGGCAGAGTCTTCATCTTACGGAGTCCGTTTATGGCAAACACCCTGCTGGTGATCGATGATGCCGCGATCGTCCGCGAGAAGGTAAAGGAAGCCGCTCGCATCGCCGGCTGGGAAATTGTCGGCGAGGCGGGCAACGGGCGAGAAGGCGTGGAGCGATTCGCCCAACTACGGCCCTCGGTGGTGACTCTTGACCTGGTGATGCCCGAATGCGACGGCATCTGTGCGCTGCGGGAGATCATGGCCATTGACCCAACTGCGAAAGTGGTTGTGATCAGTGCCTTAGGGCAGAAGAACATCCTCAAGGATGCGTTTAAGATGGGGGCCTCCGACTTCGTCATCAAGCCCTTCGATTGGCATACGCTGACGAGTACGCTGGAGCAATTCGCCACTCCCAAGGAGACGGCTGCCTGCCCTGGCTAGACTCCGCCGTTTGCCCCACCGCCCGTACGTCTGAGGCAGCGGGCCACCGTGGTGGTAACTTGGGCGCCTTAACCGTGCGAGATGCGTCGCGACGGTTTCCCTCGCTCGTTCTATTACTCGTCTTGACGCAAGCGCCGGTTCCTGCGAGACTCCGCCGCGCCTGCTATTGCGTACGCGTCGGGGCAGGCGAATGTGAGACACGGAGGTCGAGATGATGAGCAAGATGCACGGCATCTTTTCTTGGGTTGTTTTGGCCCTGATCGTTGCAGGCTGCGGCAAGTCGAGCGATACCCGCGCTACGGCGTCGGGCGAATCTGAGCCGGCCACTGTGGCCAGCAACGCTGCCAAGGCGGATGGGCCTGGCGCAGCGGTCGCTGAGTTCCTGGAGGCCGTGCGGACCGGCAACGATGATAAAGCGACCCAAATGCTCAGCAGCCAAGCGCGGGAGAAGACCGCATCGCTTAACCGAAACGTAACGCCGCCAGCCAGCGACACGGCGAAGTTCACCATCGGCAAGGTCGAGATGGTCGACAGCGGCAACGGCGCGCGAGTCTTTTCGACGTGGACCGACCTCGATGCCGACGGGCAGCGGAAAACCGATGAAGCGATCTGGGTAGTCCGCCGAGAGCCTGAAGGCTGGCGTGTTGCAGGGGTAGCCGCGACCGTGTTCCCCGGCGAGCCGCCGCTGGTACTCAGTTTCGAGGACCCCGACGACATGCTGCGGAAGCAGCAGTGGGTCCGCGAGGAGATCCGACGGCGTATGGAGAAAGAGCAGGCGGGGCTTCAGGCACAGGGTAGTGAAAAACCTGAAAAACCGGTTTTGCGCTAATTTGGCAAAAAACGCAGCGTTTTTCGTTTTTTTCTGACTACCGGCCTGTTTACTTGATCGTCGGGCCATTCTGCCAACGGATTCCCCGGCCTGACGCACACTGCGTTGGCGATCTAAGTCCTTGCTTGAGTGAGGCTTAGCGAAGCAGCCGAACGCATCCCTCCTATAACGTCCCGTTTTCTTTCAGCGGGCTGTCGGGTTTCGTGGGCTAGATTTTTCTTTGTAAACGGTATGCGAGACCCAAGAAGATTGGGATTCCTGGGGCGACCAGGACGGCGTCCCCTGGTTGACATGCCGCCCGACTATGTTAGTTTATCGTCCTAAGCTGTGTAATCGTTGCCGTCGTTGACGCATCGGCTGGGCCTCTGCAGAGGCATCTGACGTTGTGGTTAGCGGCGGGTAAAGCACAGCATAGCGGTTTGAAGATTAGACTCTCCGGCTGGTCGCCGTCGCGGTTGGTGAGTCTGGAATCAAGTGACGGCACGCGTGCGTGCGTTATCTCAACGCTACGGTACCTTTTTTAGTTGGAGGTTACTCGAATGAATCGGACGTATCTTTTTGGCATCGCATTGGGCATTGCGGTGCTCGGGATCGCCCTGCTGGGCACGACGACCTGCGCGGTAGCAGGCGACTGCTGCAGCCCGGCGGTCTGTGCGGCACCGTGCTGTAGCACCTGCGCACCGGCCACCTGCTGCCATCAAAAACGACATTGCCGCAAGGAGCGCTGCTGCGTCTCCACTTGCCAGCCGAAGTGCTGTGCTCCGGCCTGCCAGCCGTGTGCCCCGAAGGCGTGCGCTCCAGCCGCGTGTGCCCCGAAGGCGTGCGCTCCGGTGAGCTGTGCTCCGAAGGCGTGCGCTCCGGCGACCTGCTCGCCGAAGACCTGCTGCCACAAGAAGAAGCATTGCCGCCGCGTCCGGACCTGCCGTCCGCGTTCGTGCTGCCATGTTTCGACGTGCAAGCCGAAGACGTGCTGCCCGAAGCCCTGCGCTCCGGTGACCTGCGCTCCGAAGGCGTGCGCCCCGGCCGCCTGTGCCCCGAAGGCGTGCGCTCCGGTGAACTGCGCTCCGAAGGCTTGTGCTCCGGCGACCTGCTCGCCGAAGACCTGCTGCCACAAGAAGAAGCATTGCCGTCGCGTCCGGACCTGCCGTCCGCGTTCGTGCTGCCATGTTTCGACCTGTGAGCCGAAGTGCTGCGCTCCGGCGACCTGTGAGCCGAAGACCTGCGGTCACAAGAATCGCTGCCGTCGCGATCGGTGCTGCGTCTCGACTTGCTGCCCGAAGCCATGTGCTCCGGCCACCTGCGGCCCGAAGGTTTGCACGCCGGCCGCTCCTTGCTGCTCGCCGGTTGCCCCGAAGGCTGCTCCGAGCCAGACGCCTCCGGCGCCGGTTCCGGCGAAGAAGGCCTGAGGCATGTCTTCTGATTGATCAGAATGCCATAATCCCAAGGCCGGACCTCGAGACGCGAGGTCCGGCCTTTTTGCTTTCTTGGCCAGAAGATTCCATGACCAACGGCAGCAAACGCCTGCCGGGGCACCGCAATCCTATCTAAGTTGCCGCACTGCCGCATGCCACCGGCGTCCGCTCGCGACCTTATCATTTCCGAAAAAATTGCGGATTAGTCAATCTTTGCGGTCGAAGATTACTTCAGGTGCGTGACCGAATTGATTGGGTCGGGTCATGCTCCGCCTTTTCTTTTGGGGGGGAATTCGATGTTGCGCAAGCTATTGGCGCTCGGACTGCCGTGCGTTCTTGTCGCCGCAGTCGGTTGCCGGATGTGTTGCCATCCGAACGATTATTGTGGGCCTGTGTACGAGTGCGGTGGCTGCGGCGGCCACTCATGCGGCACGCATGCCAGGGCTGGGTCGATCCTCGATCCCATTCCACAGGCGAGACAGCCAAAGGAGCAGCCGGTCCGTCAGGAGACGCCACCGCAGCCGATACGCAGCAAGGCGCCTACAAAAGCTTCGCCAGCGCCTAGCCCGACCGAATCGGAGGACCAGGGGAACACCGATCGGGGTCACAGTCAGGCACGCGAGGGCGACGGTCGAGCTACGGAGCGAGTCCTGTCCGTCACGGATCGTGCTGCCGGACCGTCCTTGACGGCGCAAGATGCCGGTTCGGGCGCCGCCGGCTCGACTGCGGACTTGCCGGAAAAACTGCCATCGAGCGGCTGGACCGCCCGGCGACCGAGCGCCAACTTGCAGTGATAGCCCAGCTAGACGTGCGGGACTCCGGAGCACCGCCCCATGGCGGCCCGTCGGTCACTCGTGCTATAATCTCGCGATTGGCTGCTGGCAAACCTTACCGGTCCGACGTTATCGGCCGGAAATGCCGTCGGTAACTTGTTCGTAAACCTTAGCGGATATTCGACTTAAAGGTCGTCGCTTCGACAGTTCTTCTATACCTCCGCGATTCGCCGGTCCGATACAGACTATGTCGGTTCGGAGGAAAACGGCGGATGCTTGTGCTGTCTCGACAACGCGATCAGAGCATCGTCATCGGCGAGAATATCGTCGTGACGGTTGTCGACATCCGTGGCGACAAGGTAAGGCTTGGCATCGAGGCCCCGGCCGAAGTGCCCGTCCACCGGCAAGAAATCTACCAGGCGATCCAGCGGGAGAGCCGAAAGCCGAGCCAGTCACAGCACAACACCCCAGCAGGCGACGCTGGTCGCCAATGACGCGATTTTGATTCCGAAAACCATAGCCTCCGACGGCCCGCCGTGTCGCATCCGCGTTGGTCACAGTCCCGACGCCGACGACGCTTTCATGTTCTACGCGCTGGCCAAGGGGAAGATCGACACGGGCCGGTATCGTTTCGAGCACGAGCTGGTCGATATCGAGACTCTCAACCGGCGGGCCGAGACAGCCGAGCTGGAACTGACGGCGCTGAGCGTCCACGCCTATGCCTACCTGAGCGATCGCTACGTCTTGTGTTCCTGCGGCGCTAGCATGGGCGACAACTACGGTCCGATGCTGGTAGCGCGGCGGAAGATGGCGATGGCCGAGCTTGCCCAGGGTGCGATCGCTGTGCCGGGCCTGCGGACCACCGCTTGCCTTGCGCTGCGGCTGTGTCTGGGCCAGGACTACCGAGACGTTGTCGTCCCGTTTGACCGCATCCTCGACGCTGTGGTCGAGGGGGCGTACCAAGGAACGGCGGTCGACGCCGGGTTGGTGATCCACGAGGGCCAACTGACCTACGGGAGCCAGAATCTGGAGTTGGTCGTCGACACCGGCAAGTGGTGGATGCAACAGACGGGGCTGCCGTTGCCGTTGGGCGTCAACGCCATCCGCAAGGATCTCGGACCTGAGGCCATTGGCGACGTCCACGCGTTGCTCCGCGCGAGCATCGAGTACGGCCTTGAGCATCGTGAAGAAGCGCTCTCGTACGCTCTTAGCTTCGGCCGCGGCCTGGAACGGTCGAAAGCCGACGAGTTCGTGGGCATGTACGTCAACGACTGGACGCTTGATCTGGGCCCGATCGGCCGTGAATCCGTTGCCCGCCTCCTAGCCGAAGGCCACGCCCGCGGCGTGATTCCGCAACTGGTGGCGCCTGAGTTCGCGGCTTAGGGGGACGTCACCGCTGCTGGCGTGGCGACGTGGCCACAATTGGGGCTTTGGTCAACGTGAAGCCTTCGGCGAACCAGCCTTGCAGTTCCCTGGTGATGCGGAGCCCGGCAGGGCCAAGATAGGGACGGACCTTTTCATATTCGGGCAACCGGCTGCCATCGAACTTCGCTGGCTTAATCGCTAGGTGTCTTTTGGCGAACAAAAGGCCGATTGCCCGATCGGCCATGCTTTCACCCTGCGGAACCTCGTTCTGGCGGACCAACTCGTACGTCGGCCGGTATTCCTCATCCGTCCGGGAGAAAAACTGCAAACACTCGCCCTTTGCCGGCGACTTGTTAATTTCGCTTTGGACGAGTCGGTACACCGGGTCTGCGGCCAACGGCGGTTGCTTGGTACTGGGCGCGACGACTTTCAAAAGATAGTCTACGTGCGAGGCGATCATCAGGTTGCCATTCCAGACGGTGATGGCGGCCTCGGGCAGCAACCTCCCGCTTTCTTTGTCGCTCTTCTTGCGCAGGGGCTCGGGACGCGTCAACGGTGGCGCATCGCCGAAGCCGATTTTCGGCGGCAGACCGGGGCGCTTCTTAGGAGCCAGTTCCCAAACCGCAATTCCCCGCTCATTGCGATTCCTGATCGTCGGGTCGTTGGCTAGGAGCCGCCGGAGAGCCGACCTGACTGCTTGTGCATCCTTGGTTTCGATCGCGATAAGCAGCCGATTGCTGGTCGTCGTGATCGGTTCCCGATAGTCGGTGAGGAAGGTCACTCGCGGTCCCAGGTGAGAAACCAGGTCCTCGCGCACGTCGATGCGTGGTCCATTTGGGTCGTGCTCAAGACTGTCGACAATTTCTCGCCAGGTTCCTGCCGCATCGTGGCCAAAGAGCTTGTCGGCAGCCGGTCCGATGGCTTCGAAATCGCGAGTCAGGTCGACGTACAGCGTCGTGTATGTGGAGATGTCTTGCGGCACCCAGGCTTGCGGGGTGAAGTCGGGTTGCGACGGCAACGCCGCCGCGGTGACCAGTGCCTTGATCGGTCGCGGCGCGTAGACCGCCGTGCGATGGCTGATCTGATGTCCGCCCATGGAGAACGCTATTAGGCCTCCCACGCCGCGGGACGTGGCAATCTCGCGTCCGACCGTAGCCTTTCCAACTGCTTTCGCGTCACGATCGCCGGACGCGGCCGCTCGAGCATTTAAGAACCAGCGAATCTGGAACGCGTCGGCCCCGCCTCCGAGTTCGCATCGGAGCATCACGGTCTCGAATGGCACGTAGCTCGCTAAGCTGCTGGGCTTGTTATCGTTGCCCGATGCTCTGTTCAGGATTCCTTTCAGGGCGTCTAAATCGTCCGATGCGACGAGCAGGTCACCGGTTACGCAGTAATACGCTGTCTCGGGCCCGCCAGTCGCAATCGCATCAGTTCCGGCCGAGAATCGCGGCTGTCGCCTGACCGAGGAGTATCCGAAGACTGCGTGACCGTCGACCTCCGACTCGTGCCGCGTTGCTCCACGTTCAAGCTGCCGACGATCAACCTCCCGCAAAACGCGGCGGGCTTGGGACAATCGGCCAGAAATATCAATGACCGCACACAACGCCAGCCTTCCCGGGCGTCGTCCAATGCGGCCGATCGCGGTCTCGCCGCCCGCGACACGCCTGATGTCACTCAGCGTCAGGGTGAGCCGATCTTCGATGCCGGACCACTCGTCTTCGAACTGCCAGGAGAGGTGCCTGGTAAACGGGGCCATGATGGGGTTCGCCATCAGACGCCCAAGCTGCGTCTGGTCCCAGTGTTTCTCCAGCGACTCAATGTTGGCGACCGAGAACCAGACGTCGGTCGTCTCCGGGAAAAGCGTCTCGCTCGGTCGGCTGGCCGCACTTGCGACGGCGACAACGCCAAATGCCGCGGCGCAATGACATATGAACGTCCATCGAAATATGTTCACGATCTGCCCGCCTGCTCTGCTGAAAGTCCTAGCCTTGGTGGCCGCCGAGGGGCCGGCGCCCCCGTTGGTATACTATGCAGCGTGCAGGACCCGGCCAAGTCGGCCGCGGTTGGCAAAATCGGAGGGCTCTGGCTAGCCGAAATAATCCGGTTCGTTGCCGGGCTTCCACTTAATGTTGCACCCGAGACTCGCTCGCTGGTGCGAAGAGACCGGTTGGCCGGCCAGCACGGCGTCGATTGCCGCGCGGAGGTCTTCACCGGTAACCGGAACACTGCTGCCCGGCCGGCTCGAATCCATCTGGCCCCGATAGACAAGCCTGCGTTCCCGGTCGAAGAGGTAGAAATCCGGCGTGCAGGCCGCGCGGTAGGCTTTTGCCACGGCCTGGGTTTCGTCGTAGAGATACGGGAACGTGTAGCCGCGGTGTTTTGCTTCTTCTGCCATGTTGGTTGGCGAATCTTCGGGAAACGCCGCGACGTCGTTGGCGTTGATGCCCACGACGGCCACGCCGCGTCGCTGATACTCCGCCGCCAACTTCGTCAGCCCGGCAGCCACGTGCTTCACGTAGGGGCAGTGGTTACACATGAAGACAACTAGCAGCGCCGGCGCACTGTCGAGGTCGGAAAGCGACACGATCTTGCCGCTCGTGTCGGGAAGCGAGAAACCGGGCGCGATCGTGCCCAGCGGCAGCATCGTGCTAGCGGTTTGTACCATGAGACGGCTCCTTGCGCGGGACGGTCCCCAATCCGCGCGCATTGTACGGCCTCTGGCAAGCTGCCGTCGCAGCAGAAAGGGCAGATTGTTCGCTGTGGGGCAGGTTGCCAACCTGCCAGAGCGACCTGCAAGAGGCGTCCAGAGGCAGGTTAACAACCTGCCCCACGAATCGCGACTTGCGCAAGCAGCGAGTGGCTATTCGTCCGTTTTGACGCCGGGGTGGAATACGGCGTGGCAGTCTTCGCAGCTTTGGGCGAGTTTCTTCATCGCTTTGGCGGCGCCCGATGCGTCCTTCTTGTGAATCGCGGCATTGAGTTGGCCAGCGTCGTCGCGCATCGCGGCCGAGAACTTGTACCACTGTTGGGCCTGGCCCGGATTCTTCGTCGCCGAGAGATCGGCCATCGAGCCCTGGGCGATCGCGGCGATCACCGCGGTGTAGCCGGCCGTGTCCTTCGCCTTCTTCTGGAACTTGTCGGGCTTGAGGTTCCGCTTCAGCTTCGTGTTGACCAGCGGCACCTGCTTCATCAGTTCCGGCAGCGAAGCGACCTTCTGCCACTTGAGTTCACTTTCGACCTTCTGCTTGCCTTCGGCGGCATCCTTCAAGGCCGCAACGGCCTTCTGCGCCGACGCGAAGTCCTTGGTGGCGGCCAACTCGCCAGCAGCCTTCATGATCGCCCCGGATTGGGCCTTGTACTGGCTGTCTTCGTCGTGCAACCCAAGCGCCAAGGCGATGACGATCAACGTGTTCGAGTCCTTGGCGATCTTGTCCTTACCGTCCTTGTATTCCTCCTCGTCGGCCACGCTCTTTTCCAGGCCGGCGATGTACAGATCTGCCTGACGCACAAGATCGTCGGCCGGAGCGAAGGTCGAAACCTTCGGCGGTGTCGGCATGGCCGGGGCATCGCCCGCCAGGACCGGTGAGTATGCCACCAGAATCACCATCAACACGAGGCTGCACAGGGCAAAAACCGACGCGGCAAGAGGGCGACGACTGCGTTGCATGGAAAATCTCCTCGGAGGAATGGTCAGGGGACGCAAACCGACCGCGAACGGCCAAGCCGCGGCCGAAGGTGGGCACTGGAACAGTCGATTTGGATGCGTCTCGACTTCCGACCAGCTTGCCAGTGTCACGGCGGCTTGTCAAGAGCCCGCCCGAGCCGCTACAATGGGCGGAACTCCGCGGAGGGCACCTAAGACCGATGGCTAAAGCGAC
>JAJFUI010000055.1 GCA_021372555.1 Planctomycetaceae bacterium
TCCTTCATCCTTCTGTTTTTCTTGGACGCTTCGGGCGGTAGAGATCCGTCGCGACACCGAGCTGCACCTCGGCCGCAGCACCCAATGTTTCGCTGAGCGTCGGGTGCGGGTGAATTGTCTCGTCCAGGTCACGGATCGAACAGCCCATTTCGATAGCCAGCACGGCCTCGCTGATCAGATCGCCGGCGCCGGATCCAACGATCCCGCATCCCAGGACTCGCTGCGACTCGGGATCGATGATCCACTTGGTGAGCCCCTCGGTCCGCCCAATGGCCTGGGCCCGACCACTTGCCGCCCATGGGAACTGAGCAACCTCGATGGGCCGTCCCGCTGCTTTGGCTTCGGTTTCGGTCAGACCTGCCCAGGCGATTTCGGGGTCGGTGAAGACGACGGCGGGAATGGCCTGCGGAGCGAATGTCACATCTTTGCCCGAAAGTGCCTCGACCGCGGCCTTCCCTTCGTGCGACGCCTTGTGCGCCAACATGGGCTGGCCAGCCACATCGCCGATGGCAAGGATGCGAGGGTCGCCAGTCCGGCCGCGGTTGTCGACGACGATGAAACCGCGGCGATCGACCAGGACCTTCGTCTTTTCCAGGCCAAGCCCGTCGCTGTTGGGCCGTCGGCCGACGCAGAGCAACACCCGGCTATACTGCTGCACCTTTTCCTGCAGGTCGCCTTCGAAGGTGACTTCCACGGCGTTGCCACGATCCACGAGTCCAGCAACCTTCGTGTTAAGGTAGATCGCCGCGAACTCGCCTTGAAGCTTCTTTTGCAGCGGGCGGACCAAGTCACGGTCGGCGCCAGGCAGCAGTCCGTCGGTCATTTCCACCACCGAAACCTTGCTGCCCAGGGCGGCATAGACGGTGCCCATTTCAAGACCGATGTACCCGCCGCCAACCACGAGCAGCGATTCGGGAATGTCTTGCAGTTCCAACGCTCCTGTAGAATCGATCAACCGGGGCGTGCCGCCATTTGCTGTCAACTGGCTGGCCACCGGGATGTTCATGGGCCGCGAACCGGTGGCCACGATGCAGTGCTCAAAGTGCAAGCGGTCATCGGCCAGCGGCGTGCCATCGACGGGGCTCAGCTTCAGGGTCTGAGAGTCCTCGAACGACGCTTGAGCGCGAACCATCGCAACCTTCCGCTTACCGCCTATCTGCTTGAGTCCGGCGGTTAGTGTCGCGATCACTTTGTCCTTTTGGGCTCGCAAGGCGTCGAGATCGACGGCGGGGGCCGGGAAGGATATGCCCCAGCGACTTAGGTGCTTGGCTTCGGCCATTGCCTTGGACACATGCAGCAGCGCCTTCGACGGAATGCAGCCGCGCAGCAGGCAGGTGCCGCCCAGTCGGGCTTCCATGTCGACCAACGTGACGTTCATCCCTAAATCGGCTGCCAGGAAAGCCGCCGCGTAACCGCCGGGGCCGGCGCCAATGACGCAAAGATCAGTGTTCATAAGGGTTGCAGTGCTAAGGAGGATGACGAACCGAGAGCGTGACGTTCGGGGCCAAACCCGCCATTGTGTCGCGTGCCGCCTAGTTCGTCAACAGCAGGCCGGCAGGCGATTGCAGGAGGGCGACGACGTCGTTAAGGAACCGGCCCGCGGCTGCGCCGTCGACCACGCGATGGTCGTACGAAAGGCTCAGCGGCATCATCATCCGACGTTCGACGTCTTCGCCGCGAAAGGCCGCCACCCATCGGGCTCGGCCGACGAGCAGAATGGCCACCTCGGGATGATTGATGATCGGCGTGCTGTAGAGACCGCCAACCGCGCCGAGGTTGCTCACGGTGAAAGTGCCCCCGCGAAGTTCTTCGAGCTTGAACTCAGCCGATCGCACGCGGGTGGCCAGCGTCGTCAATTCCCTGGCGATGTGCAGCACGCTCATTTGATCCGCGTTTCGCAAGACAGGGACAATCAGGCCACGCGGCGTGTCCACCGCCACGCCGAGGTTAACGTAGTCCTTGAAAACAATCTCCTGAGTGTCCTCGTCCAGGCTGGCGTTGAGTACCGCGTGCTTGCGGAGCGAGATCGCCACCGCCCTGAGGACGAATGCCATTGCGGTCAGCTTGGCGCCGGGGCCGACATACTCGGCGGGAACTGTCTTCCGCATCTCCTCCAACTCGGTGATGTCGGCGTCGTCGAAGTTGGTCACGTGGGGAATGATGGCGGCCGACTTCGACATCTGGGCGGCGATGGTCCGGCGGATGGCCGTCAGCCGTTCGCGGCGAACTGGGCCGTAGGCGTCGACGGCGCCCGTGGCTGCCGGCGGCTTCTGTGGCACGGCGACCGGCTGCGGTTTCAACGTCGCAGCAGCGCGAACGTCCTCCACGGTGATGCGTCCGCCCTTGCCGGTGCCATGAAGGTGGGCCAGATCGACGCCCAACTCGCGAGCCACCCGGCGTGCTTCGGGACCCGCGGCGATTGGCGTTGCCATCATTTCCGCCTGCGCCGCAGCGCTCGGAACAACCCCTTCGGACACAGCTTCGACGGCCCCAAGGTCCGCGGATGCCGGTTCGGGCTTTACGGGCTGCGACTCAATCGTCAACAACGTCTCTCCGACCTTGATCGTTTGGCCCTTGCGGACGTGAATCTTCGCCACTGTGCCAGCGAAGGGGCACGGCACCTCGACCACCGCTTTTTCGGTTTCCACCTCGATGACGCCATCGTTGGCAGCGATGGTGTCGCCTTCGTGCACCAGGACACCAACGACGTCGCCGCTTTGGACGTTCTCGCCGAGTTCAGGGAGTCTTAAGTCGATGGTCATTTACGGCTCAGATAGTCACGTGTTGGCGGCTTCCGATGCGGCACCGAATGCCCGGCTGTGTCGAGCGGCAATCGTTTGAGGTTGGGCGGAGCAGTCCGGGTTGTCGCACGAAACCACCGCGGCCGGACAGTGGGAGCAATCGCCGTGCCCTCCGCCTTCCGGGCGGACAACGTGGCTGTTGCGGAACTCGGTAGTCGTCTCCGTCCCCGCTGGATCGTAGGACACCGTTCGTGACGTTGGCTCGTTCTCGGTCGCGACAACGACGTGCCACGCGGCGCCGGGATGGATCATGCACTGCCGGTTCAGGGCGAGAACCGTGGCCTCGGCTTGTGCATAGTCGAGCGACTCGCCGCCAGGCTGCTCGCGGGCCTGCCAAACGCAGTTGGGCACATCCAGCGGCGTATTGGGCTCCCAGCCTTCCGGCCAGTCGATGGGAACTGCGCGGTAGGCGATTGGCGTACAGAGTCGCGCGGCGGGCCAAAAACGACCCGCGACGCCAGGCTCGACGACCGCCGCCCAGCGACCGCGCCGTGCGGCCTCGTCGCTTTCGTTGTATTCCATCGCCCGATCCACCGCGGCGAAGAGGTCATCCGATTCGCAGAGCACTTCGACCGGGCCACGCAACTCCAGCGGGACGTCGTCGAGGCACTCGGGCGTCCAATTCTCCGGCCGGTCTATCGTCGCAACCTGATAATGCGGCATTCGGAAGACTCCAAATATCCCACATCATCGTAGCATTGCACCCTGGCACGTTCAAGTTTGCGAACCGAATTAGGGCGGGAGCAAGGTTATGGGCGGCAGTCACTGTACCGCATGTGTGCGGAAGCAAAGGCAGAGCATGGGGAACATTCCACAGCGAATGGCCAAGTGGACCGACGAAGCCCCGGGGCTGTAGGCCGTTGACGAGGTGGTGCGGCAAACGGTCGAGGAGACGCTCAACGGAATAACAGTTCGATCGCCCAGCGATGGCGGTAAATGTCGGCGATGATTTCCGCCGGCACGTCGAGCAGATTGGTGGCGATGCGGAGGATGCCGTCGCTCGGCGGCCCCGCCGTGCCCCCTTTTCGCCCGCCGGTCGTCTGGCTCGCCGTTCCCGTCGTATCCGAAACTCGTCACGGTGG
>JAJFUI010000037.1 GCA_021372555.1 Planctomycetaceae bacterium
GCTCGCTGGGAACGGCCGTGGCGGCGAACGTGGTCGAGCTGGACGACCCCAACTTCACCGCGCCGAAGCGGCAGGGCGCCTACGGCTCCGGCGGCGGCATCTACGGCGGCTTCGGCCCCGGCCGCGGTCTGGGCCACGGCCCGGGCAAGCCCGGGTTCCCCCGCAATTGGGAGCTGATTTTTCAGAAGGGCGGCACGCTGGAGACCTACGCCCAGCAGCTCGACTTTTTCAAGATCGAGTTGGGCGTCATCATGCCGGACAACCGGATCGTCTACGCCTACAACCTCCGGAAAGCCAAGCCCGACAAGAAGGAACTCAAGCCCGCGGTCAACGAGAAGCGGTTCTACCTGATCTTGCAGAACGGCGGGCTTGCACAGGCCGACGAGGATCTGCTAGCCCGGGCAGGTATCCAAACCGATGGCCGCCCCGTGCTCAAGTTCCTGGCGTCGGAGACCGAACAAACGCTGGCCCGACTAGAGCGAGAGTACAAGGGCGCGTCGCCGAAGGACATCCGTCGGACCCGCTTCGGCATCAAGGGGTCCCCTGGGGCCTACGAGTTCTTTGTGATCGATCAACCGTTGAAGAGATAGCTGTGATGCGTGAAACGCACCAATAGTGAGAAGACGAGCGATGACAACGAAGCGCACGATCGCTGACGAAGCGGAAGCGGCGGCTGCCGAAGAGCGGCGGCTGGGCGTCACCGGCTACGACCGCGTTTCCAGCCTGCTGATCGCAATGCTGATCAGCGTGGGCGTCAGCGTCGTGCTGCTCGTGGCGCTTTGGCTGAGCGCCAGGATGGTCTCGACGCCGACTTCGCCGACCGTCACCTTCGGCCGCGTTGGCGAAGGGGGCGGCGACCGACGCGCAAGCGGCGGAATCGAGATCGACACGCCTGCGGACGAACCGGCCGCGGGCAGGGACAAAACGACTTCCGACGTTGCGAAGAACCTGAGCACGCTCGGCACGGCAGTGGCCGACAACGCGGCCGACCTGGACGCCGTCGCTCGCCTCGGCAGGAAGGGCAAGGGCAAGGGCGAGAACGGCGGCAATGGCGACGGCAAAGGCGTCGGCCAGCGAGACGGCCCGGTGGGCGATCCGGTGAAGAAGACGATGTGGTACCCTCGCAACTGGGAACTGGTTATCCCGAAAGGAAACACGCTGGAGCAATACGCCCGGCAACTCGACCACTTTCACATCGAACTGGGCGTCATCATGCCGGACAACCGAATCGTCTATGCCTACAACCTGGCCAAGGCGAAGCCGGACAGGAAAGAGATCAGGAATCCCAGCGCTAACGAGCATCGGTTTTACCTCGTTTGCCAAAACGGCTACCTCGAACAAGCGGAGAGCGAATTGCTGGCCCGGGCCGGAATCGAGTCCGAGGGCCGGCCCATCCTGAAGTTCCTGCCGCCCGAGACAGAGCAAACGCTGGCCCGATTGGAGCGGGAGTACAACGGAGCATCGCCGAAGGACATCCGTCGGACCCGCTTCGGCATCAAGGGGTCTCCCGGAGCCTACGAGTTCTTTGTTAGCGATCAACCGTTGAAGAGATAGCTG
>JAJFUI010000045.1 GCA_021372555.1 Planctomycetaceae bacterium
CTGGACATCCTGGGCCGGGACATCGAGGAGGCCCCGCAGTTCGGCTCGTCGGTGGACACCGACTTCATCCTGGGCATGGGCAAGATCGGCGACAAGGTCAAGATCCTGCTGGACATCGACCGCGTCCTGGCCGGCGGCGACCCGGGTTCCTTCGTGGAATCCGCCGGACCGACCGCGGAATTCGCGGCGGCCGATCTGACCAAATAGATGTCATGGAACGTTTCCATGTTGAAACAACGCAAACCCGTGGGCAGAGGAGAACGCAAATGTTGGCGAAGATGAAACTCGGAACGAAGATCACGCTGGGCTTCCTCAGCCTGATCGCCATTATGGTGACTCTGGGCGTCCTGGCCATATGGTCGATGCTTGGCGTCAAGCAGACCAGTCAGAGACTCGTCGAAGCGCAGATGCCGAGCATGGAACTCACCACGAGCGTCGAGCGGGCCGCGCTGCACACCATGTTCGAAGCGAGGGGCTATGCGTACACGGAAGAGAAGTCTTTCCTCGAAACCGCTCGAACGTTCATGGATCAGACCAAGAAGCGCATCGGAGAAGCCAAGGAACACGCGGCCGCCCAGAACCTGCCGGTCCTCAAGGAGAACGCAGCCTTGGCCGAAAGCCGGGTCGCCGAGTACGAACAGCTTCTCAACGACAGCGTAACGCGGACGGACATGATGGCCGAGAACCGCAACTCCATGAATACGGCGGCCGCCAAGTACGTGGAAGAATGCGAGAAGTTGTACAAAGCGCAGGAGGTCGGCCTCGAACAGGATTGCGCCGAGATGCGCAAGCAGCTTGCCCAGAACGGCGGCTCGGTGGACGCTAACGCGATCTCGACGCGCGTGCACGAACGGTTCGCCAAAGTCAAGCAAACATCGGACATCCTCGCGGCGGGCAACGCCATCCGCGTTCAGTGCTGGAAAGCGGTGGCCATGCGGGATCCCGCGGCTCTGCAACGGGCGGCCGTGGAGTTCGATAAGGTCGATGATTCCCTCGACAAGGTCAAGAGCACGACTCACCAGGAAGCCAATCTCAAAATCATCGACGAATGTCGCGCCGCCAGCCAGGCGTACCGTCAGGCGATGGAAAGCTACCTCCAGAACTGGACGGCCCGGGAGAGCCTGAACAGCAGACGCGTCACTGCGGCAAACGATGTCCTCAGTGCGGCTCAGAGGACGTTCGAAGGAGGCATGAAAGAGACGACGACCGATGCGACCAACGCCGCCGGATCGCTCTCCACCGCGTCTTTGACGTTGGTCGTCGGTTTGGCCGTGGGCATCGTCACAGCCATCCTCCTGGCGGTGTTCATCACTCGCGGCATCACCAAGCCTCTTCGCCGGATCATCACCGGTTTGACAGAAGGCTCCGATCAGGTCTCTTCTGCCTCCGGCCAGGTCTCGGCCGCGTCGCAGTCGCTGGCCGAAGGAGCGACCGAGCAGGCGGCCGGCCTCGAAGAGACCAGTTCCAGCTTGGAAGAGATGTCGAGCATGACCAAGCAGAACGCCGACAACGCCCAGCAGGCCAACACGCTGGCCGCCGAGGCGAAGAAGGCTGCGGGCTCCGGCGCAGAATCCATGGGCCGAATGAACGCCGCGATCCATGAGATCCAGAAGAGCTCCGACGAGACCGCCAAGATCATCAAGGTCATCGATGAGATCGCCTTCCAGACCAACCTATTGGCTCTGAACGCCGCGGTCGA
>JAJFUI010000046.1 GCA_021372555.1 Planctomycetaceae bacterium
AGGAGCAAGACGAGCCAATCACGGTGACGGAAAGAGTCGCGTAAACTTTGCCGTGCTCCCCTAGGGGAGCAGCAGCAGGAGAGCTACCAGTTCCAAAGGCAACCCTGAAATCCAATGTGCGCACCTTGACGAACACTACCCACGATAGATGGCGGGCAGAAGGAGTTCAAGGGAAGGTTTCGAACCAGAGGGGATCAACCACTCTGGCTCCGAAGGTGCTTCTAGGACCACCCACCTGTCTTCTTTAGGCGGCCCCGCAATTGAGCCACTAGCTCCACGGCCACCTCTGCCAAGGGCTTTCCATCGGTAAGCAATGCCTTGAGGCCAGCCAGGGTGGGGCTATAACCGGCAACATCTGCTTTGCTGAGGCCGTGCCAAACGGGCAATATCATGTTGCCATGCGATGCATCCTCGCGCGCGGTCAGCCCGTCGAGTTCGCGACGTGGCCATCGTTTTGAAAAGAAATGCCTGGAAAGAACAACAACGCCAAATCGCGATTTAGCCAGCCCCTCGTCAATTTTCTCTCGCAGACTGTCACCAAGCTGAATCTCATACTCGTCGTACCATACGCTAATGCCGGCAGCGATTAGCGAATCCGCTAACGGGCGAACTAACGTTTCCTTATCTTCGCTCGCGTGCGATAGGAAGACATCACGACGCTTCATTCGATCGTTCTCCTTTCGCATCACATCGAGGTAGCTTGGGTCTACGCGACAAAGTTGCAGTTGGAGGTTTTTGTAGACCGGATCCAGCCCCCCTCGCACCATGCGAACGAATGCTAGCTTGCCACGGATTATCTGGTCAAGCCTAGGAGGATTCCCAAGTTTTCCTAGTCGTCTGTAGTACCGCGACGTATGCTCGTTGTGCGCGGCGTCAAACCCAAATTTCTGCCACGAGTGGATCATGGCCCGGACCTGGCGGACGAAATTTCGATGCACATTGCACTTTTCATTGACCGTCAGGCCGGTGACGCTCTGCGATCGCTTCTTGGTGCGAAGGGAAACCTTACTCGGATTTATGGCGAAGCCGTTGGCCTCGATGATACGCCGAAGCTCGCTGCCCGGTTGGGCGACGTCCTCACGATCCAGATAGCCGATTTCTTCAGGGAACTCGCCACGTTGCTTGGAGAAGGTGATGTCGTCCGCATAACGCGTAAACCTGCACCAATTGCGCTGCGCAAGTTTCGACAATTGGCGGTCGAGTCTAGCGCAAATCATGTTAGAGACGATTGGCGACGTCGGAGCACCTTGGGGAAGCACGTTGCGATGGCAGCACAACTGCGCTAGCACGGTCGCTGTTTCGTAACTTGCCGAAATGGGTGGCGCTCGAAACAACCCGAAAACGCGGCCAAAGTTGATCGAGGTGAAAAAGTCCTTCAGGTCGACGTTGAGCACATAGCGCCTTCCGCAATGCTGCCTAGCGTTCGTTACGATGCTTCTGCCGACCGTAAATCCATGCACGCCTGCGCGCGGCTGGTAAATTGCAGAGAGGATCACGACTAGCCGTCTTTGCAGCAGTTTGAGGTCCTCTCGTGGCGCTTCTATCGTCCTAAAACCGCGTTTTCGCTTCGGAACGCGGAACGTACAGTATCTCGAATCTTCGTGGCGCCCGTACAGAAGGTAGCGCAGTTGCGCGTCACTCGTAGCCAGAAGATTGGCGACATCAGAGCGAGTCCGAACCCCGCCTAGGGCGCTAACGACCTCGGTTGCTGCCATGTTTGCCTGAGCACCGCGGTGTTGGGAGTCGCCGCAGCTCCTTCTTACCGCGACGACGGCCATCGTTATTATCGCGATGACTTACGACGTCACAGCCGACGACTCACAGGAACAAGTGGTAAGCCGTAATTGAGGTACCTCGCCAAACAGGTTGCAGGATCAACAACCCAATAGAGCGAACTGCACTCGAATCTCCCAACACCGCAGGTTGGATTTTCGTAACAGGGACGCCGCACAACCGGACGGCAGCGATTTGGTCCATCCGACCGTCATTCGCAGGTACCCCCATTGCGAACCCGACGATTCGATGAGGGGGAAGATGCCCCCATCAAATGTCGGCTAATATAGCAGATGGAGGGAAAAGGTCAACTGCCGCGTGGGGTGCATTGAAATCGGTCGATTCTCGGATCACAGAACCCCACGAACGGGGATGATAGCCTTGCGCATCACCGAGGTTGTTGCTTTCCGCGAAGCGGTTGGGTTGCCGCTACGGCTCCCGGCTCTCGGCGCGGGGGCGTTGGGCGATTGCGCCGCCGACGCAGAGCGTTGGAACGAGCGGGATTTTCCTATCGGCTGATTGTCCGCCGACAGAAGTCGGCGGAATGCTTCCGGCCCTAGGACATCCGCCGGCGCCGAGCGAGCGCGACGGTGCCCAGGCCGAGCAGAGCGGCGGCTGCCAGGGTGAGAGTTCCTGGCTCGGGAGCGACCGTGATGGCGTCGGAGATGGCGAAGACGGGCAGAAGATTTGACGGGGATGCCCAGCCACTAGAGGCCCACATCGTGCCGATTGCGAGAAATCCTGGTCCCGCCGTATTTTGGTGACCCAGTGGAAACTCTGTGGCGGAGGGCGTGCCAGGCAATGAACCGCGGACGCCCAAGCCGCCGGTCCATGCCTGCGACGAAGAGTAGGAAAGGTCGCCGTTCACCAGATAGGTGCTGGCCAAGGGACCGTTGTTCCACAGATACATGGCGCTGCTGCCCATCAGTTCGCCGCGCATGTTGTAGACCGGATAGTTGTCGGAATAGAGCGCCGGGGCGGTGTAGGGGTTGACGGTGGCGGCCATCGCATACCACTCGATTCCGATCGCCGACCCGCGCCCCGCCGAATTCGCATCAAGGTTCGCCAAGGCGTCGTAGGTCGCGATGTCCGGGCTATCGGCGGTGGTCTTGGTGGTTGTTACGAAAAGCAAATGGTAATGGTCGCCCGGCTGAAGACCGGCCGGGACAGGCAAGATCCCGGCGAGGGCTGTTGAACAGCCGAGCACAACCAGGGCAACGACGGCGAGACAAAGGCGAGCCAAGATATTTTTCATCGAGCGACCTTCGTGAAAAGTGGCGATTCCTAGAAGAGTGGACAGCAGTAGCCGCGCGGACTTACCAGGGTCATTATTATCGGCCATACCGTAGTAATAGTTGAGGGGGGTGTCAATATAAAGGTGGGGCAAATGCGGGAGTCGGATTGAGGTGGTCGTTGTTCCCCGCTCGTTTTCACGGCAGGTTGACAACCTGCCCCACACAGGCCGGCAACCTGGGCCACGGAGATCGACAACGTGGCCCATTTTCTTATACGTACAGTTCGGCGCGGGTCCAGGGGATCTGGCTTTGGGTGGGGCGGGCGAAGAGGACTTGGAAGAGTTGCAGTTGGCCGGTGGTGAACGCGGCGCAGGAGCCAGACAGGTAGAGACGCCAGATGCGCACGAATCGCTCGTCGAACATCGTGGCCACGCGGGCGGCCGATGCCTCGAAGCGGTCGAGCCAATGTCGCAGGGTTTGGGCGTAGTGGCGGCGCAGGTTTTCGATGTCGAGGATGGAAAAGCCTGAGGGTTCGAAGATGTCGGCCATCTCTCGCAACGTCGGCAGATGACCGCCGGGAAAGATATGGCGTTCGATCCAGGAGCTCGTTTCGCACGGCCGATCGAGGCCGATCGTTTGAATCAGCCCACGGCCAGCCGGAGTCAGACAGCGGTCAGCCACGCGTCCAAACTCGCGGTAGTGGGCAGCGCCGACGTGCTCCAGCATTCCGAGGGAAACAAGGGCGTCGAATTGCCCACTTAGATTGCGGTAGTCGTCCTCGATGAATTCGACTCGCGAATCGAGCCCTTCGATCTTCGCTCGGCGGCGGGCGTACGCGATCTGGGGACGCGAGATGTTGATCGACTTGACCGTAGCGCCGTACTCGCGAGCCATCCACAGGGCCAGCGCCCCCCAACCACCGCCGATTTCGACGACGCTCTCTCCCGGCGACAACCGAAGCTTGCGGCAGACGTAATCCAGCTTGGCTCGTTGCGCGTCGCCAAGCGTCATTGCCGGCTCGGCAAAGTAGGCACCACTGTAGACCATTTCGTCGTCGAGCCAGAGTTGGTAGAAGTTTTCGCCGAGATCATAGTGGTGGTGGATGTTGTGCCGGGCGCCGGAGCGAGTGTTCGTCCGCGCGGGATGCAGCCGACGAAGCAGCCACGATGGGACAAGACTGCCGGAGTGGTTCGCCGCCGTCCGCGCGCGATCGATCGTCTCCAGTAGCGCAACGAGGTCGCCGTCGATTTCAAGCTTGCCATCCGCGTAGCCTTCGCCGAAGTGGAGATTGGGATCCAGCAGCACCCTCCAGAGGGTCGCTCGATCTTGGAACTTTACCTGCGCAATCGGCGGCGATTCGGACGTCGATAGCTCGTCGCCGTTGGGCAGCGTGATGCGCACCGGCGGGTTGCCGATCGCGATGAGCATCCGGCGCACGAGCCATCGTTCCAGCTTGACTAGCCAACGGCGAGTCGCTGGGGTGGTGGGATGCTGCCCGCCGGGTTTTTCGGTCCGTTGCGAGTCGGTTCCGGCCGTGCGAACGGTGGAGGGAGACATAGGGACCCCCTGTGGCAAGAGACATGCGGAGCCCGAATCTCAGAAGATGCGCGTAATTTTAGGCCGCGCGATGGCGGAGGCAAGTCGGCAGGCGGGCTAGAGCGACGGCAAGCGGCGTCATTTCTTGCCGACCCGGCGCTGCTCTTGGAAGAAGCGGCTGAGGATTTCGCCGCAGGGCGCCGCCATGACCCCTGCAAGGACCTCGGTGCGATGGTTCAGGCGAGGATCGCCAAGCAACCGATACAGCGAATCGACCGCACCAGCCTTGGGGTCCGCCGCGCCGTAGACAAGCGTCGGGATGCGGGCCTGGAGGATCGCGCCGGCGCACATCGGGCAAGGTTCGAGTGTGACGTACAGGGTGCATCCTTCGAGCCGCCAGGACTCTCGCGACTGGGCCGCCTGGGTGATGGCGATCATTTCGGCGTGGGCCGTCGGGTCGCGAAGCTGTTCGCGTTGGTTGTGCGCCCGAGCGATCACGTGCCCATCGCACACGATCACCGCGCCGATGGGCACCTCCTCCTCGCGCATCGCCTGCTCGGCCTCGTCGAGGGCGAGTTGCATGAACTTGCTGTGCATGGCGCTGGTGAAGGGCGAGAATTTTAAGAGATCGTCGGTATTCACGATGGGACTTTTCTCCTCAGCAACTCGATCACGGATGCAGCCATTTACTGCACCGTGACATCGAGCGGATAGGCTAGCGAGTGGGTGCGAACATCGCCGGGGCCCAGCGCGACGGCTTGCAGCCGCACGGGGCCGGCGCCTAGCGTATTGGCGGGAATGCTGATTTGGCCCTGCTGGCCGGTCACTCGTCCGACCAAGCGGCCATTGCCTAGGAGGACGATGCCCACCGCGCCGGGCGCACGAACATCGACAAGCACCGGCTTATCGGTTCGCGGCGGCTCTTCGGCAAGCTGCGCGGTTGCGGGCTGGACGCCGTGGTTCGAAAAGCGCACGGGAATAATCTGGCGACCCTGCGACTCGATCGGCGCCGGTCCGACGGCCACGACCCGTAACTCGTGATAGCCGTCTGGCAAGCCGGTGGTGTCGAGCGACAGCGTCTCGCCGGGCGGGCACTCGGCCCGTCGAAGGCCGTCGACAAATAGTTCGAAGTGATCGGCGGCCTCCTGGGGCGATTGGTCGGCGGATCGGGCCGTTGGGCGTTCCGATGGCGAGTTGGCAGCCTGCTCGACGCTGGGTTTTAGCTCCAAGCGACCACGGACAGACGTGCCAGCCGTGACGCCGCTAACGCTCACCTGCGGAATTGTCGCCCAGGGACGGCAGAGCGGATCGCCGACAATCAGTAGTTGGTAGGGCCCGTGAACCGATTGGTAAAAGGCTTCGGCCAGCGAACAACCGCGGGCGTAGTGGACCTGAATCATCGGCGAGGGGAATTTTTCGGCGAGGGCATATGGCTCCGTGACCGTGCCGCTGGCGGCGGCGGCGCCATAGCGGAGGAACTCGGAGAGCGGCGTCTGGCCAGCCCCCTTGCTCATGATGCCGCCGAAGCTGGTGAAGTGCTCGCAAATGGCGCCGGGGCGGATGATGCTGCCAGAGGCTTTCCAATTGAAATCCGCGATACCAACGACCGCGCCCTGGACATCCTGGCGATTTGGCGGCACGACGCCGTCGATAATTTCGGCGTTAACGCCCATGGCTTTCAACTGCCGAACGGCGGACGGAAATTCTGCGTGGCGAACCTTGGACCGGATGTCGCCGTTTTGGAGAAAGTAGATGGTGCCGGTTGGGCGCGACCCATCGGCGGCCGCGCTGCGTTTCAGGTAGCTGAGTACCTCGGGCAGCGTGTTGCCGCGACCGGCGGTGACGCCAAGCATGGTCGAAAGCAAATAGCGTCGCCCGCCCGTGAAGACGACCTTTCCATGCGGGTCGTACTCACGACTGGCGCGAAAGGCGATGGTGGAATCTGGCGTGCCCGGGCCAACGGCCGTGCGCATGTAGGTGTTGGACCGCAAGTCGAGATAGCCCGAGTGGCCGGCACCGACTGGCTGCCAAAGGTAGGTCAGCCCTGTCAGCGAACCGACGAGCGTGAGCACTTTGGGCCATTCAAACTTTCCTGGGGGGGATTTCTCGGGCGTTTGCCCAGCATGTTCGCCGGATGCTGCGGTCGCGGAGCGTGCAGCCTGCTTCATGGCCTCGACGAAGCGGCGTCCGTCGCTCAGCAGATTGACGCCCCAGGGGAAGTCGCTCGAATAGACGACGTAATCAATCTGCTGTCCAAGGTGTCGCTCGTCGATCGTTCGCAAGATGGGAAACAAGATCTGTTTGCGAAAGGTCTCGATGTCGGTTTGCTCGACATGCGGGTCCCACGGGAGGAACAGCACGTTGCTGGATGGGATCTCGCGGAGCTGGATGTAGTGGTTGGCGATGGCGAGTGAGGCGGGGCTTCGCGGATTGACGACGAGAAGCACGTTTTCCGGCCCGCCGCCGGCCATGGCGATGGCGGTCGAAAGGAAAACGACGATGGCGATGATGGTTCGTTGCGTTAGCATGCGTGCGCGCTGTGGGCGGCTGCATGGGCAATGGAACATAGGGGAATCGATAAGTTGAGTCTCGTTGCTCGGGGCGGGAAGGCCGGCACGCCAATTGGCATGATACCCGATGGGCCGAGAGGCAGCCAGAGCGAGGGCAGGCGGTGCAGGGCTTGTTTCGCCCCCTTGACGATGGCTGTTAGCCGTCGGGGGCTATTCCTGTGTCACTCTGCCAGCTACTCGACGTGATTGGGCCTGCTCGCTCAACGACGGCATATCCGTTGGGGGAATACGCTGCAAGTAGAAGGTGAGGATTCCATCGCCGTCGAGCCAGTAGCCGTGTCGTCCGGATCCGTCGCCCCGTGGTCGCGATGGAGAGTCGTTGCAGTGTGCGGTGATAGCGGCTGAATCGTACGAAATTGCGCGCCAACCATTTTCCAGGGACGACTCCGGATAGTACAGGACGCCTGCGGGATGGTAGCCCTGAGCGAGGACAGCGAGGATGGTAACCGGTGGATTGTAGAGAGCGCAGCCGAGCGGCGACGGTAGTCCAAACGGCCGAATTAAGCCCATCCCCTTGCGGTCGGGCATCTCGTAAGAACCGTCCTGTTTTCGAGGCAACCGCGAACGAATATCGGCCAATTCGGCCTTCTCGTCCGGCGGCGTTACCGGGGTTGAGAATCCCCATTTCATCCAATTCGTCGCGCCCACTCCCGTGTGGAACGTCACATTTGCGCAAGCCACGTCGCTTCCATCTGCCGCATCGATTACTCGCACGCCGCGCACCGGACCCGCCGCCTTCACCGAGTAGGGAATCGGAATCAAGCCGCAACCGGACATACTTAAGCAGAAGACGGCGGCTAGCAAAAGGCGTCGTCCCATTGCCCCATGCCTCGGCTTTGGATCAGCGAGCGTTGATTGTGGCCTTTACCGAAGCACCGGCCCGTCGAGCGGCGTGATGTGGCGGGCCGTGATGTGGCCGGCGTGCTGTTCGACCATGAACCCACGGGTGCCGACGACGCCGACCCGACGGCCGACGTAGTCGTGCAGGTTGACGTCGGGCGTTGGAGTGATGTAGCAGAGCACTTCGCCGCGGTCGTTGCTCAGCGCGTAGCGCGGCGTGCCAGGCTTGGGCGAGGCAACCTCGGTCAACTGGCCGACGCCGTCGTAACGACCATCGGTCTCGAAGAGCGGGGCGGGACCGTCGCGGCGAGACTCGCGCGGCGGAAGCCCGGCAACGTAACGGTCGCGTGCGGTGGGATCGTCGCGCATGGCCAAGACCGATTCCTGGCGTTGCCGGATATTGTCGAAGCGGGCGATGCGATTGGCCAGAAGGCGCGCTCGGCCACGCTGGGCGGGGGTCTGGGCCTCGTCGAGCAACCAGTTCGCCCGCTCACGCAGTTCGCTGAACGACCACGTGGCCGGTTCCTCCAGCACCATTGCGGAAAGCTCGAGTTCGGTCTGCCCAAACTCGATCTCGAACTCCTTCGCCGATAAAGCGCGACGACGGGGCGGCCTGCTGGACACATTGCCGTCCGCATCGGCGCCGCGGTTGTCCGAGACGCTGACATCGAGGTACTTGGCCAAGACCCAGCGGAATTCGCCGGCGGGCGGGGCAATTTTGAACCAGGTCTCCTCGTCTCGGCCGGTGTTTGCTGGCGTTTCGAGAATCTCGACCTTCTCGCCTTTCCGCAGACGAACCTGCACCTCCTCGCGAATGTTGCTGAAACGGCTGCCGACGCGGGCCGGCGCGTCCTGCTCGCTGATGACGGCCAAGTGGTCGTCGGCTTGGATCAAGTGACGGCTTGACACCCAAGTGAAGCTACCTTCGATCGGCCGAATGGCGCACCAGCCGCCGGCCTCGTGCCGATACACTTCGACTTCTTGACCGCGTTTGAGCTTGTCGGTGGGGTAATAGCTCAGATCAGGTCCGCTGCGCAGATAGACATCATCCTGCGTAGCGGTAGCCTTGTAGGGGAACTTGGTTTCTGCTCTGGCCGGCAAGGAGGCCAAGAGGCAGCAACCGAGCAGCAAGGCGGCAAGTGGACGCATGTTTGTGCCTCCCGGCCGAAACGGAACGAGGACAAGAGGGCGCGCGGTGGGGCTGGCCGCGTCGACCCACCCAACGAACTACGGGTCAATCTGCGGACTTGTACAGAAAAGGGGCTGGCAGTTCAAGAGCAAGCCAACGGAGGGTGGCAGAGTAAAGCGGCCCCCCATCGAACAAACGCGCGTCATGGGGCGCGCCGCTTCCACTTGTGTTGCAGCAGGCAACGCTGCCGATGCAGCCTACATCACTTGGCTATCTTGCCTTTTTGACGCAGATAAGCCAAAACCTCCTCGGCGAGGACTTCCGGCGACTTCGTGGCGGCGTCGAGCACGAGCTCCGGCTTGAGCGGCGGTTCGTAGGGATCGTCGATTCCGGTAAATCCGCGGAGCTCGCCCGCTCGGGCCTTCTTGTAGAGCCCCTTCGGGTCGCGTTTTTCGCAAACTTCGATGGGGGCATCGACGAAGATCTCGATGAAGTCGCCTTCCGGCAGGGTCGCGCGGACGCGATCCCGATCGAGGCGGTAGGGGCTAATGAAGGCTGTAATAGCGATGGTGCCGGCATCGCAAAACAGCTTGGCGACGGTGCCGATGCGGCGGATGTTCTCTTCACGATCCTGAGCCGAGAAGCCTAGTCCGAACCGCTTGGCGAACTCTTCGCCATGGCGATCCTGGAGCATCTTCGGTCCGGCCTTGAGGCCGTGGCGGATGTTGTCGCCATCGAGGACGAAGCTGTGGGCGCCCTTCGAGTGCAGGCGGTAGTCGAGTTCGTTGGCGATGGTGCTCTTGCCGCAAGCGCTCAGGCCGGTGAACCAGACGACGCAACCGCGGTTGCCGTTGAGTTTTTCGCGTTCCTCACGGGCAACGGCGTGTTCGTGCCAATGGACTTGGACCTGATCGTCGATGGGGGTGGCCATGCTTTCTCCAACAGTCGCGTGCTATTCTGCGCCGGCGAGACGCCTGCGAGGCTCGTCGTTCGCGCGGTGAAACCGCCCAGTATTGCGGAAAGTGGCTTGGAGTTCAAGCGCCAACGGTGGGGAATCCGGCCAGATTGCAGTTGGGTGTCGTGTTCAAAGGCGTGCTTTCCACCCGCATTCTGGGTGGCGGGGGATGCCGTTTCGGTCCGCGCCTTGGTTGACATCAACGGTCGGCACGCTTAAGATGATCGGTTTTACATAATGGAACCAGTGTCACCGCGGTCGCGGTGATCCGCGGAGGTACATCGCACATGGCCGTCCCGAAACGCAGGCAGAGCAACGCCCGGACCGGCAGCCGCCGGGCACACGACTTCAAAACGCCCAAACAGCTTTCTTATTGTCCGCAGTGCAGCACGGCGTTGCCGACCCACACGATCTGCCCGAACTGCGGTCACTACATGGGCCGGAAAATCATCGAGACGGAATCTTGAGCCGCGTCGCATTCCTCTTTCCCGGTCAAGGCGCCCAGGCCGTAGGCATGGGCAAGCGGCTGTTTGAGTCGCTGCCAGCCGCCCGCCGGCTCTACGAGCGCGCGGCGGAAGTCCTCGGGTATGACTTGGCGAAGCTCTGCTTCGAGGGACCGGCTGAGGAATTGGACTCGACCGTCTACAGCCAGCCGGCCATCTTCGTGACGAGCCTGGCCGCGCTGGAGTCGCTGCGAGCCGAATCGCCGGATGTCGTGCTGGCTTGCGAGGCAACGGCCGGTCTGAGCCTCGGCGAATACACGGCGATGGTGTTCGCAGGCGTGATGGATTTCGAGGAAGGGTTGACCGTTGTGCAGCGTCGTGGCACGGCCATGCAACAGGCCGCCGATGCGACGCCCGGCGGCATGGTCAGCATTCTCGGCCTGGAACGGGTCGAGGTTGAATCGTTGTGCGAAGAGGTCCGCAACGGCGAGACCCTGAAGATCGCCAACTTGCTTTGCCCGGGAAACGTCGTAATCTCGGGGAGCCTCGGAGCGTGCGAGCGTGCGGCCGAAATAGCCGAGAGCCGCGGCGCGATGAAGGCGGTCCCGCTGGCGGTCGCCGGAGCGTTTCATACCGAGATCATGCGGCCGGCCGACCGGCAGTGCGCCGAGGCGCTGTCGCAAGTGACGATGCAAAAACCACGTATTCCGGTCATCTCAAACGTCGACGCGCTGCCGCACGATGATCCGGAGGAAATACGGCAAATCCTCATCCGCCAGATTCTGCAAGCGGTGCGCTGGGAAGACTCGATGCGCTACCTCATGCAGCAAGGGTTCGACCAGTTCTACGAAGTCGGACCAGGCCGCGTTTTGCGCGGGCTACTGCGGCGGATTGATCGGAAGATGTCGTGCCAGTGCGTCGAAGTGTGAGCGGCATGGACTAGCCTTATTCTCGGTGCGTTTCGCGCACCCTACACCACACTGGAGTTGTGAAATATCGTGACGAGCCGAATCTCGACTGATCTGAGCGGACAAGTAGCCATCGTTACCGGGGCGGCGCGAGGACTTGGCCGGCGCATCGCGGAAACATTGGCCACGGCCGGCGCCAAAATCGCTTGCGTTGACGTGAGCGCCGAGGTGCTGGCCGGCACCGTCGAAGCCATTCGCGCCGCGGGCGGCACGGCGGAGCCAATCGCTTGCGACGTGACCAATTCGGACCGGGTTAGCGAGGTCATTGACGAAGTCATCACGAAGTTCGGCGCGCTGAACATCCTGGTCAACAACGCAGGCATCACGCGGGACAACGTCATCGTGCGGATGAAGGACGACCAGTGGGATGCCGTGATTGCGGTCAATCTTCGGGGAACGTTTTTGTTCTGCCGCGCGGCCGCCCGGCCCATGATGAAGGCCCGGCAAGGCCACATCGTCAACGTCGCCAGCGTCTCGGGCCTGATGGGCAACCCTGGCCAAGCGAACTACTCGGCGTCGAAGGCTGGCGTTATCGGTTTGACCCGAACCATCGCTCGTGAGTTGGCCGGCCGCAACATCACGGTCAACGCCGTGGCGCCGGGCTTTATCGCAACCGATATGACGGCAAAGCTGGGCGAGGAGATTCTGACCAAGGTCCGCGAGGAGATTCCTCTGGGGCGGCTCGGCGACCCGCAAGATGTGGCCGACGCCGTGCTGTTCCTGGTCAGCCCTGCAGCGTCGTTTGTCACGGGCCACATCCTGACGGTCGATGGCGGCCTGACAGCATAGGCAGGCTAGGAAGTCGGCGCAAACACCGATTCCGCTTTGCCAGCGGGCTCGGGTTAAGAACTGCTGGACCGCGGACCGAAAAACACCGTTCATGTAGCGCGCCTCGTCCACTTATTTCTGTGGTTTGACATCTGGGAAAAATGCCGCGATAGATATGGACACGGAGAGCGAAAACCGGTATACCTTGCAGGACTGATTGGAAAGCCGGGCAAGACGTAGGGGCTAGAACCCTGCGGGAGTTAGTTGAAGGGAATTAGACCTTAAGGGCGGGGATAGCCACGGGAGTGCGTCCCCAATAGGAATACTTTTTTTGTGCCAGCAGGAGGACCCTCACGGTGGCCTCAGTTCAAGAGCGTGTAATTGATATCGTTGCCGAGCAACTTGGCGTCAGCAAAGACCAGATCACTCGCGAAACTTCGTTCGTGAATGATCTGGGCGCCGACTCCCTGGACACGGTTGAGTTGGTGATGGAACTCGAAGAAGAGTTCGACATCAACATTCCGGACGATGTGGCCGAGAAGATCCAGACCGTGGGTCAGGCCGTCGAGCACATCGAGAAGGCCGTCCAAGGCGCCGAAGCATCCTCTGCCTGATCGAACCGCATGAAACGCCGCGTTGTCGTTACGGGGATGGGCGCCGTCACCTCGCTCGGATGCAAGGTGGACGAACTCTGGACTCGCATCTGCAATGGTGAGAGCGGGGTCGGTCCGCTTGAGCGCATCGAGGTGGCGAACTACCGCGTCCGTTTTGGTGGCGAAATCCGCAACTGGTCCGTCGATGGCTACATCGAGGCGAAGGACGTCAAGCGGTTCGACCGCTTCGTGCAATTCGCGCAGGTGGCCGGCGTCAACGCAGTGGCGGACTCGGGGATCGATTTCTCGAAAGACGACCCGTGGCGCTGCGGGGTGGTCATCGGCTCCGGCATTGGCGGCCTCGAAACGATCGAGCTTCAGCACGAGCGGCTGCTCAACAAAGGCCCGGACAAGGTCTCGGCTTTTACGATCCCCAAGCTGATCGGCAACGCCGCCAGCGCCCAATTGGCCATCCAATATGGGCTCCGAGGGCCGAACCAAGTGGTCGTGACCGCTTGCGCCAGCGCCACCAACGCGATGGGCGATTCCTATAAGTTGATCCGCGACAACGAGGTCGATGTGGTCATCACCGGCGGCAGCGAGGCCGCCCTGACGCACATTGGCCTGAGCGCGTTCGCCTCGATGCGGGCGCTTTCCGAGCGGAACGACGATCCGAAGCGCGCCAGCCGACCGTTCGATCGCGACCGTGACGGCTTTGTGCTCAGCGAAGGCGCCGGGATGCTGGTGTTCGAGGAGCTAGAGCACGCCAAGGCCCGCGGGGCGCACATCTACGGCGAGGTGCTCGGCTACGGCGCAAGCTGCGACGCCGGCCACATCACCGCACCCGATCCGCACGGCGTCGGCGCCGCGAGGGCGATGGCAAACGCGGTCAAGGACGGAGGACTTCGGCCTGAGGACGTCGACTACATCAACGCCCACGGCACGAGCACTTCGCTAGGCGATGCCGCGGAAACGCTCGCCGTGAAGTCGGTGTTCGGCGATCATGCTCGGAGACTAAGCATATCGAGCACGAAGAGCCAATTGGGCCATCTGCTCGGCGCCAGTGGCGGCGTGGAACTCATCTTCAGCCTTCTAACGATTCGCGACAGCATCATCCCGCCGACGATCAATCTGGAGAATCCAGATCCGGCCTGCGATCTGGACTACACGCCAAACCAGGCGCGGCAGCGAGCGGTGTCGATCGCCATGTCCAACAGCTTCGGCTTCGGCGGCCACAACGGCTCGCTGATCGTCGGTAAGCTGCGGAACGGATAGCGCTGTCGTTGGCGGCCAGCGAGAACGGGACAACTCGCCAGACGCTGTCATTCTGAACGCAGCGGCGAATCACCGCCCCCGTGATAGGATCCTTCGCTTAGCTCGGGATGACACTCGGGCGAGAATGGCCTGCGAGGGAAAAGAAAAAGCCCTCCACCGCAATGCCGTGGCGATGCTTTTTTGAGAGCCCGTTGTTGCTAAGTCGGGCAACCCGGGT
>JAJFUI010000047.1 GCA_021372555.1 Planctomycetaceae bacterium
CTCGATGTGCCGCCAGAAAAGATCAGCGATGGATCGCCGAGCCAGATGATGCGGCGGTACCTGATGCGGCAAGTCGATGGGGCCATTCATCGCTGGCGGGACGACTACGAAAAGCGAAAGACGTCTGATGACATTGCGGCATATCAGAAGCGGATGCGGCAAAACTGCCTCAATGCGATTGGCGGGCTGCCGGAGCGGACGCCGTTGAAGGCCCGGGTTATGGGGACGGTGGCTCGGCCGGGCTACCGGGTCGAGAAGATTGTTTTCCAGAGTCAGCCAAAGCATTATGTAACCGCCCTGCTCTTCCTGCCGGATGCCACGCGATTTCCGTCGCCTCGGCCGGGTGTGCTCATTCCTTGCGGCCACTCGCTGGAAGGCAAGGGCTACGACGCGTATCAGAGCATGGGCGCCCTGCTCGCGCTCAACGGCATGGTCGGGCTGGTTTTCGATCCGATCGATCAGGGCGAGCGTCGGCAGATTGTCGGCAAAGAGTCTGATTCGAGACTGTGGGGCACCACCGCGCACATCAATGTCGGAATAGGCTGCATTCTGCTCGGGCAAAACACCGCGCGGTTCGAAATCTGGGACGGCATGCGAGGCATTGACTATCTGCAGTCACGGCCCGAGGTCGACCCGAAGCGGATCGGTTGCACCGGCTCCAGCGGCGGCGGCACGCAGACGAGCTACCTGATGGCCCTTGATGATCGTATTGGCTGCGCCGCGCCGAGTTGCTATGTGACGAACATTGGCCGGTTGCTGGCGACCATCGGGACGCAGGACTCGGAGCAGCACCTCTTCGGCCAATTGGTATTCGGCGCGGACCATGCCGACTTCCTCATGATGCGGGCGCCGTCGCCAGTGCTGCTGTGTGCCGCGACGCGCGACTTCTTCGATATTAAAGGAACGTGGGAGACGTTCCGCAACGCCAAGCGGCTGTACACACGGCTGGGCCTGCCCGAGCGCGTGGATATTCTCGAAGCGGACGTCGAGCACAGCTACGGTGCCGCTCATCGCCAAGGGGCCGCCCGATGGATGTCGCGATGGCTGGCGGGCGAGGACCGGACGATCATCGAGCCGAAGCTCGACTTGCTTAGCAAGGAAGACTACCAGTGCCTGCCGGACGGCATGGTCATGAAACTGCCCGGGGCGCGATCGGTGTACGACTTGAACGAGGACTTCGAGAACGAGTTGGCAAAACGCCGGTCCTCGGCCTGGGCGACCGGCGACCGTCCCAAGCTCCTCAATGGCGTGCGACGCCTGGCCAGCGTCCGACCGTTGGCCGACCTGCCCGTGCCCAAAGTCGAATCGTCGGGAACAATCAATCGCGGCGACATCCGCATCGAGAAACTGATTCTTCGGCCGGAGCAAGGCATCGCGCTACCGGCTTTGCTGTTCACGGGGCCCAAGTCGGAATCCGTCACGCTCTACGTTCACCAGCGAGGGAAGGTGGTCGACGCGGGCAAGGACGGGCCGATCGAGCGACTGGTGCGCGACGGAAATGCCGTGTTGGCTGTCGATCTACGAGGCACGGGCCAGACCCAGGCGACTGTGAATAACGAGACCTACAACCCCGAGTACCAGGACGCTTACATCGCTTATCTGCTGGGGCGGTCGTACGTTGGCATGAGGGCCGAGGACATCCTTGTGGCTGCTCGCTACGCGGCTGAACGGTTCGCGCGGGGCAAGCCGGGAACGGTGAGCCTGATTGCCGTCGGCAACGTCGGCATTCCCGCCCTGCACGCTGCGGTGCTCCACCCGGAACTGTTTCGAGCAGTCACGGTCCGGGAGTCGCTAGTCTCCTGGGCCAACGTGATCCATCACCGGCTGAATCGGCAACTCACGACTTGCGTCGTGCACGGTGGCCTGACCCACTACGACCTGCCTGATCTGGCTGCGGTGCTCGGCAAGAAGCTTACGATCGAGCGGCCGGTCAATGCGGCGGGATCCGCGGTTGATACGAGCAAGTCGCAGGCACGTTGAAGGCGTTCGCCGGCGTTGCGTCAGCAACTGAGCGACGTTGGCCTGAACTCGGGGATCGCCTCGCCTGTGACTTGGGAGTACAGGACGTCCGGGTCGAGATCCGCGCCGTTGGGCCAACAGATGGTGCCGGTCTCTTCGTTGACGCGCACCTTCTGGAATTCCACAAGGTCGCGCATTACCGCAAAGACGCCTTCAAACGGTATCATTTGCGCCAAATCGACCTCGCCGTGCGCGCCGTCCTCGAAACGCAAGAACAGCCGGTAGCCGTCCAGTGGCTTGACTTCGACGATGTCCTGCAGCATGGGATTACTCCAATGGATCGATTCTGTTCAACGCGGCTTGTTGTCGCGCTAGGTCCCAATCCCTCCACAGTTCTTCGTGGTGCATTGACGCCCACTCTACGACGAGCCCCAGCAATCGCGGAGAAAGGCGGCCGCCGAGAACTGCGAGCGTCTCGATGGCGACAAGTGCCTTTTGGCTCCCGTAGCGGACGTGGAAATGCGGCGGCGCATGATCGTTGTAGTTCATCGTGACGACTATTCCGAAGAACCGGCTGATTTCAGGCATGTTGTACGGCCAATCTGCTGCTTTGCTGAGCCGCGTTTGCTTCTGCCATCTTAACCGCTCGTTTGCTCCTGGAAAAGGGCGAGACCGTCGCCGCGGACTTCACGGCCATGTTCCGAGAGCTGCTCTCGTGGTGCCGGCCCTCGCCCTTACACTCTCGCAAAGGGACTGCATTTGTGCGATCGCGCTAAAACAACTCCACGGTTAGCGTTTCGCCGGCCTTGACGATTGCCGGCGTCGCCAGCGTAATTATCGCCAACTCGCCATCGGTCGCTGGCCGGAGGGTCGCCTCCAGCGTGGCCCCAGCCAGTGTCGCTTTGAACTGCTTGACGCCGGTCCAAGCCGCAAGCCGAAGCTCCGCGACGGGCAGGCGTCCTTCCACGACGTGGATCTCGTTCCGCTGCGTCTTCCCGTCACGCACTTGCTTGATGCTGCCCCAGCCTTCGGGGCCAGCGAAGAAGGACTGGAACTTCTCCGGCGTAATCCGCGGCGCGAAACGCAGCGACTTCGCCAAGCCATCGTATTCCCAGCCCGAAAGCGCCAGCAGAAGCGAATAGCTCGACATCGCCCGAGCGTAGTGGCCGCCGCACTCCATCTCGTTCCACGGGTTGCACTCGATCGGCTTTCGCGAGATGCCGTCGTAGCGCTCGCGGGCGCCGCGGGCAATCGACAATCCTTCTTCGATCATGCCTTCGTAGATCAAGTGCGCGGCCACCTGGTATTCGAGCCCGGTCCAGACTTCGTCGGAATAAAGCATGACGTGCTTCGGTCGTCCGCCTTTCGGCCACGTGACGGTCAACAGGCCCTTCGTGCCGTCGGCACAGAAGACGCGCGGAGCCTGCTTGAAACCGGTCAGGTCGGGGACCCAGTTGTACCTGAAAACCGACTTCAGCGCGGTCCGCACTTTGTCCCTCGGCAGAATGTATCCAAGGCCGAGTTGATGCGCCCACCACTGGCCGATCAACTGGTCGGCCATGCAGCCGGGGCCGACCTCGCCACTTGTGGGCGCTCCTCCCAAACTCGGCTCCCCTCGCTGCTGATAGTCGGGCAGGTCCTGCTGAAAATACTCCCCGTTCCAGCAGCGGCGGACGAGATTCTCTTGGCCTTTGAGGAAAATGCTGTGGAATCGCTCGGCCGTGGCGCTGTCGCCCATCCGCTTGGCCCATTCCTCGCCGGCCCGAAGCGCGGCCAGGTAGTAGCCGGAAATGAAGGTCGTCGCGCCGTGCAAGGCCTGATCGTAGGTGTTCCACTGGTCGTCTTCCAGCACGCCGTCCGCCTCGCCCTTTCCCGCGTCGCGCGCAATCAGATACTCGACCGCCTTCTTAACGTTGGGCCAATACTCCTTCAAGAACGAATCGTCCGGGTGGTTGAGCGCCTCGCGGTATGCCTTCAAGATGCAGCTTGCTTGGCCGTCCGTGGCTGGATTCAACTCGACCGGCTTCGGCGGCGAGGGAAACGCCGTGCGGTTATTGATGCATCCGTCGGGAAACTGCTGTCGCTTGTAGTCGATCTGGCGCATGATCTTTTCCAGATCGGGGAACAGACGCGAGAGCGTTTGTTCGTAACCCCAGACGTGGTTGCAAGTAGGATTGCAGCAGCCGTTCGAGCCTTCCCAGCCGTAGACATCGCCGTTGGCAATCCGGAAGACGACGCCGATGTGCCGGATCGTGGCCGCTTGCGACGTGATGCAATCCAAAAACCAGTATGGGAGCGTGCTGTCGTAGAAGGTCGTGCGGAAGGAATTGGTTCGTTGCCAGAGGGTCGGCAGGTCTTTAGCGGCGTCGCGAATAACGGTCTTCGCGTTCGGCCAAAGCGTGGCGTAGTGGCAGCCGATCCACTGCGGCGGGACGCCGTAGTTGTCCTTGGCCGGCGGGCTGTACTTGTTCGGGAAGTGCCACGCCAGCAGGAACGGCACTTCGACGATGCCGCCGGCTGGCACTTCGACGGTGGCCGCGACGCCGCCAAAGACCGGATGCGTGGGGGCGGCTGGCACGGTCGCCTTCGCGTCATTCACTGGCATGAAGCGGCCGGTCGCCTGGAAGGCGTCCCACGCTTCGCTCTCGCTAGAAACGCCCGGTAGTACGGTGACGTCCCCGGCCAGCGCGGCCAGCGCCACGGTGCCGAACCCACAGGCGGACGGCGGCACGCCTTCGGGCAGCGTGTAGCGAATGCCTCGCAATTTGCAGAGGTCTGTGTATGCCTGCTGTTTCGCCTTGGGCGAGCCGATGTTGCTCGGATCCAAGATCGCGCCCGAGGCAACGACGACTTTGCCCTTGCCCAGCGGACGGGAGTACACCGTCAGCCCGTTGCCGAGCGTCGATTGGCTAGCGCCCGGTCGAAGTTCAAGATTGTCGAACGCCATGGAGTTTGGGCCGACGCGATCCTGGTTGGCGACGGCGCGGGCGCCGCTGAAATTGATCGGCAACAGCTCGGTGAGCAGCGGGACAACCAGGTCCTCTTCCGCCTGGTCGGAAAAGACGATGTGGTCGACCAGGATGTGCCCCCAGCCGCCCTTTTCCTCGTCGACGATCTCGAAGTGGGCCTCTCGGCCGGCATATTGGCGAACGTTCCAGTACGTAGCGGCGAGCTCTTCGCTGTCGCGACCGGTCGCCGTGCGAACAGTCTTGCCGCCGACGACCAGGCGGACTTGTGCGCCTAGCTTGTTGCCTCCGCCGACCAGGAAATGAATGAAATCGCGGTCGACCGTAAACGGCTTGCTAACCAGCCGCCCGACGGGCAGGTCGCCGCCGTTGAAAGAGTTCACGAGTCCCTTGCCGCGAAAACCGGCGACCGGCCATTGGCCAGGTAGTGCGCCAGTGGCGGGCTGGTGCCCGAACGCCCTGCCCTCGACCGTCCACTTGTCGTAGCCCTGCTCGAAGTCTGCGAAAACGATGTCGGGACGTTTGTCGGCCGGCGCCCGCGGCGACTTCCACGACTTGGCGAAACGGGCCAACAGCGGCGAGGTCTTGCCTGAGAGGACGAGCACCGCGCCCCACTCGACGGCGGTCTTCATCGCCGTGAGCGATTTGGTCGTGATAGTGTCGCTTGGCTCCTCGAACCAGATGATGCTGCGCGTCGGGTTCTTTGGATTGATCCAGTGGAAACCGTCGTCGGGAATCACCTCAAACTCGAATTCCTTGGGGCGTTCCTGGGGCGATCCGCGGAGGGCGTCCAGCTTCATGCCGAAATAGAGCTTGACGGGCTTGTCCATCGTCGGCTCTTTGCCCGGCTCCGCGCGCATCAGTAGGCCCACGGCTTTGCCGTCGCGAAACGGCTCGTTGACGTTCCCGGCCAGGCACTCCGCCCCGCGGCCGGCAAGCGGTTCGACAGCGTCGTAGCCCACCGGGTTCTGCATGACCGACGCCAACGAGACGGTCTGCGCGGTGGCCGTGGGGTTGTGAATGTGGAAAGTCATCGCCGACAATGGCTGCGAGGAAAACCGAGTGTCGAGCGGCGCGAACGGTGTGAACGCGGTCAGTTCCAGCTTGACCGGCAGCTCCGCGTCGTCGAACTTGAGCGTGGCGATAGGGTACTCGCCGGTCATTTCGATTTGCTTGACGCGAGGCGTCTTCGAGCCGGCGGTGGTTTGCAGCAGCTTGGAAACACCGCCCGCCCGAACGGCGAACCAGAACGGGACCTCGCCATCCTTGAGCGTGTTGAAGAGTTGCCAATGGGTGAATCGGCCGTCGGCGCCGATCTCAATGTTCCCCGTGCCGATGCCGCCCAGGTGCATGCGGGCGTCGGTGTGAATGTCGGAGCGGTAGACAGTCGGCGGTGAGTTCTGCGTGAGCGACTTTTTCCATCGTTCGAGTTGCTCGGGCGAGACCTTGTTTTGCACCCACTCGGCCCAGGCCGGTCCGCTCATGCCCGCCGCCGCGGCGCTGCCGCCGAGAATTGTCAGGAAGCCTCGCCGATCGATGTCGCTGGATTGCGAGCCGCAGCATCCGCCGGCACACTTGCACTTACGCACCATGGGCTTCTCTCTCCTTGGGAAATCCATCACGGATCGGAACCATCGAAGCAGGTAATGACTTGCCACGGGCAATGTCTGCCTGTGCGTCACACTGGCGACACCCGATGCAGGGCTCAGGATGCTCTAGGTGGGCAAAACGGGACCTTCGTTGGGGCGGCAGTTGTACTGCTGCCCCAACCTACGGCTGCTACCGGCAAAGACTCGCTGCAAGACGCTCTAGGTAGGCGAAACGGGGCCAAATCCAGTCGCACTCCATTGGACCCAACGCCGCAGGAAAAGGCAATGGCGTTTTGCGTAAACGACGTATCGGTTTGCGACGCAGCGAAAGGCCAAAAAGCGGACGTTGGAAACAATTGCTCCGCTGGCGAAGCGGTGCTTCGGCAATCTGCGTCGCAATCTCTTCGCGACTACTCCACCACCACCTTGTCGAGCCCTTCCTCGGCCGGCGGAAACTGCGGGTCCATCCGCTCGAGCGTCTTCCGCAGAATGCGGCTGATCACCAGATTGCGAGAACATTTGCGATTCGCCGGCACGATGTACCACGGCGCATACTCGGTGTTGCATCGCATCATCGCAACTTCATACGCCCGCTGATAGTCGTTCCAGTACTGCCGCTCGGCAAGGTCGGCTTTGCTAAATTTCCATCGCTTCGTCGGATCGTCGAGGCGAGCCTGCAACCGCCGCCGCTGCTCCTGACGGCTGATATGCAGAAACACTTTGACGATCGTCACACCGCCTTCGCTGAGCATCTTCTCGAACAGATTGATGCGCTCGTACCGACTTTCCCATTCTTCCTTGGGCACGAGATTGTGCACGCGGACCACCAGCACGTCTTCGTAGTGCGAGCGGTTGAAGATGCCGACGAAGCCCTTGCGCGGCACTGCCAAACTAATCCGCCACAAGAAATCGTGTGAAAGCTCCTCGACGCCGGGCTGCTTGAACGACGCCACCCGGCAACTCTGCGGGTTGAAGCCCTGCATCACGTGCCGGATCGTACCGTCCTTGCCGGAGGTGTCCATTCCCTGCAACACCAGCAGCAGCGCGCGGCGGTTCTCGGCATAAAGCCGGTAGCCCAGATCGTCAAGCACCGCGAGGTTCTCGTCGAGCTCGGCCCGAACATCCTTCTTGCTCTTGATGCCACCGGTGTCAGCGGCGTCAAAGTCCTTGAGCCGGACTTTCGC
>JAJFUI010000072.1 GCA_021372555.1 Planctomycetaceae bacterium
TGGCGACAGTCGATGCTTGCCGGCAATTCGAAGCCCCCCTGCTTTGTCGAGGCGGTGGTACAAGCCTCGCCGGCCAATGCTGCAACGTCGCCGTGGTGATCGACTTCTCGAAATACATGCATCATGTGGTCGGAATCGATGTCGATCGCAAGATCGGCACGGTTCAACCCGGTTGCGCCTTGGATACGTTTCGCGGGCAAACGGCCAAGCACGGGCTGATGTTCGGGCCCGATCCGGCGACGCATAGCCACTGCACCATTGGCGGAATGCTAGGCAACAACTCCTGCGGCATTCACTCGTTGCTCGCCGCCAAGTATGGCCGCGGCCTGCGGACGTCAGACAATACGCACGAACTGGAAATCTTGACCTACGATGGCCTGCGGATGCGCGTCGGCGCCACGTCGGATGAAGAGTTTGATCGCATTTCCCTGGCCGGCGGACGCCAAGCGGATATTTATTGGCAGCTCCGCGCGCTCGTGAAGAAGTACGGCGACGCCATCCGCCGCGGCTTCCCGAAGCTGCCTCGCCGCGTTTCTGGTTACAATCTCGACTCGCTCTTGCCTGAAAATGGCTTTCACGTCGCTCAGGCGTTGGTCGGCTCGGAATCGACGCTGGTGACTATCCTGGAGGCAACCTTGGATCTTGTTCCCAATCCCGCGGTCCGCTCGCTTCTGGTGCTCGGCTACCTAGACGTGTTTACGGCCGGAGATCACGTCACCGAAATACTCGCGATGAAGCCGACGGGGTTGGAAGGTTTTGACCATCTACTGTTCAAATGGGTTCAAATCAAAGGCACAAACGCCGACAAGCTCGGACTGCTGCCAGAGGGAGGCGGGCACCTGATGGTCGAGTTTGGCGGAGACAGCAGGGAAGACGCGGATGGCCAAGCCCGCCGCTGCATGGACATGCTCAAGAAAGCAAAGAACCCGCCGACGATGAAGCTATTCGACGATCCGCACGAAGAAGAAATGGTGTGGATGGTGCGAGAGAGCGGACTCAGCGCCACGGCTTGGGTCCCCGGCGAGCCCGACTCGTGGCCCGGCTGGGAGGATTCGGCGGTGCCGCCGGAACGAGTCGGCCAATACCTGCGCGAACTGCGAAAGTTGTTCGACAAGTTTGGCTACCATCCTTCGCTCTACGGTCACCTCGGCCAAGGTTGTATCCATTGCCGAGTCGGCTTCGACCTGTATACCACCGACGGCGTCAAACGATTCCGGCAGTTCATGGACGAGGCGGCCGATCTGGTCGTCAGCCTTGGTGGTTCGCTCTCCGGCGAGCATGGCGACGGCCAGGCCCGCGCGGAACTGCTGCCAAAAATGTACGGCCCGGAACTGATGCAAGCGTTTCGCGATTTCAAACGGATCTGGGACCCACAATGGAAAATGAACCCCGGCAAGGTGATCGACGCGGACCCGATCACGGCGAATCTCCGGATCGGTCCGGACTACAATCCGCCCCAGCCGGCCACGCATTTCCAGTTCCCCGAGGATCGTCATTCCTTCTCGCGTGCCGCCCTGCGGTGCGTCGGCGTGGGAAAATGCCGCCGCGAGGGCGGCGGCGTGATGTGCCCCAGCTACCTAGCTACCCGCGAGGAAATGCATTCGACGCGCGGCCGGGCCCGCATGCTGTTTGAAATGCTCAACGGCGAGGTGCTCCCCGACGGCTGGCGGTCGGAAGCAGTTCGAGAGTCGCTGGACCTATGCCTGTTGTGCAAAGGCTGCAAAGGAGACTGCCCGGTCAACGTGGACATGGCCACCTACAAAGCGGAGTTCCTTTCGCACTATTACGCAAGTCGGCTCCGCCCGCGGCACGCCTACGCCATGGGACTCATCGACTGGTGGGCATGGCTCGCTTCCTACGCGCCGGGCGTGGCTAACCTCTTCACGCAAACACCGGGGCTGCGCGCCCTGGCCAAGTGGTTCGGTGGCATTGCCCAGCAACGCAAAATGCCGCCTTTCGCCCGCGAAACGTTCCAAACATGGTTCCGCAAGCGGCCCATCCGCAACTCGGGCAAGCCGCCCGTCGTGCTCTTCCCCGACACGTTCAACAACTACTTCCACCCCGAAATTCTCAAGGCGGGCGTGGATGTGCTGGAAGCGGCCGGCTTCCAAGTTGCCGTCCCGCGCGAAACAACCTGCTCCGGCCGGCCGCTCTACGACTACGGCACGCTGACCCTCGCCAAGCACGCCTTGCGGCACGCCATTCGCGCGCTTCGGCCGTACATCGGCGCGGGCATGGCAGTGGTCGTGCTGGAGCCGAGCTCCGCAACCGTTTTTCGCGACGAACTCGTCGGACTCTTCCCGAATGACCGCGTTGCCAAGCGGCTCAAGAACCAGACCCGCGTGCTGAGCGAGTTTCTCAGGCGAGAAGCCAAGGACTTCCCATTGCCGCAACTGCGTCGCAAGGCCATCGTGTGGGCCCACTGCCACCATCGTTCCGTGCTCCACTTCGACGATGAAATGGAAGTCCTCAAACAGATGGGCGTCGCGTGCGAAGAACTCGCCGAAGGCACCTGTTGCGGCATGGCCGGCTCGTTCGGTTTCGAGGCCGACCACTACGACATTTCCCAACAGATAGGCGAGCTATCGCTCCTGCCGAAGATCCGGAGCGCAGACCGCGAGACGCTCATCATCGCGGACGGCTTCAGTTGCCAAGAGCAAATCGAGCAAGGAAACACGGGGCGCAAAGCACTGCATCTGGCGCAAGTCATTCAAATGGCGCTGCGACAAGGACCGGATGGGCCAGCCCTCGGCCGACCGCCCGAAGCGGCCTATCCCAACCTGCGGCCGGAGGACGTCCCGCCGTCACGCAGCGCCTTGGTGGCAACCGCGCTGGTTGGCCTGGGCGTCATTGCCGCCGGGGCCATCCTTTGGCATCGAAGCCGCCGCGAGAGACAATAATCGGCCGCCGATCGATCATTCTACCCGGTACGCCTCCGCGTCGGCTCGCTTCAATTCTAACCCGAGTCCGGGGCGCGAGAGATCGACGCAGAGCACCCCATTGCGCGGCGGGTCCGCACCGTCAAAGAACATCCGTTCGATGCGCACGTGATCGTGGAAATACTCGATGTTCCGCGTCCGCAGAGTCGCGCAGGCTACCTGCCTGTGAATGGCCGGGGCCGTGTGAGCGGAGAGCGGGATCGAGAACGCGTCACTTAACGCCGCGGCCTGCAAGAACCCGGTGACGCCGCGACAACGCGTCGCGTCCGCCTGAAGCACGTCGACCGCCTCCGCCTCCAACATTCGGCGGAAATAGAAGGCGTCGTATCCGTACTCGCCGGCGGCGATTTCCATCTTCGCCGGAGCGCGGTCACGCAAGAGCCGCAAACCGGGCAAATCGTCAGAGCTTACCGGCTCCTCGAACCAACAGACATCCAGATCGGCCAGAGCGTGCGACATCGCCATCGCCTGCTTGCGGTCGTAGGCCCCATTGGCATCAACAAACAACTCGACCTTCGGCCCGATTGCCTCGCGGGCGGCCCTGACCCTCGCAACGTCCTTGTCGGGCTCTCGACCAATCTTCATTTTCACGCACGGGATGCCTGCTTCCACCCAGCCGGTCAACTGGTCGCGAAGCTGCTTGTTCGAGTAGGAAGTGAAACCGCCGCTTCCGTAAACCGGAATGCCGTCGCGAACACGCCCCAACAGCGTCGCCAGCGGCAGCCCGAGCAGTCGGGATTTCAGATCCCACAGGGCGATGTCGACGGCCGAAATGGCCATCGAGGCGATTCCCGCGCTGCCCAGGTTTCGAACCGCCTCGCACATCGCGACCCACGCTCCGGACACGGCGAACGCACTGCGACCCTCGACCACCTGCGCCAGCTTGTCGCGAATAAGCGCCGCAGTGGACGTGTCGGCGTACGTGTAGCCAATCCCCGTGACACCGCCCGCGCGAATCTCGACAAGCACCACGGTAGTGCTGCCCCAAGCGTAAGTGCCGTCCGATTCGGGCGAGTCGGTCGGAACCTCGTAGACGGCCACATCGATCCGCTCGCAAACCGGCTCCATGCCGCATCAAATCCCGTCGCCCGGCACGTAATGGGCGAACACATTGTTGAAGCTCTGCCGAATGATGTCCCACTCGTTCGGATCACCCTTCAGCAATGTCGTGAGCATGTTTATGCCTTGCTCCATGGTGATGTGGGGCGGCAGCGGCGGCACGCTACCCGAGGCCAACGTGTCGACCACCGTCGGGCGATCCGCCGAAAATGCCTCGTGCCACGCGTCGCCGATCTCCTCCGGCCGTTCGACGCGGATGCCGCCGAGTCCGATCAGGCGGGCGTAGGCCGCATAGTCGAAATCGGGGATGTCTTGCGAAGCCTCATACTTCGGGTCGCCGGAAAGCACGCGTAATTCCCACGTCACCTGATTCAGGTCGTTGTTGTGCAGCACCTGAATGACCAACCGCGGATCGGCCCATTGCCGCCAGTACTTCGCGATCGTCAGCCACTCATTCATCCCGTTCATTTGCGTCGCGCCGTCGCCTACGAGCGCCAAAACGGGCCGGTCGGGATAAGCAAACTTCGCGGCAATGGCGTAGGGCGTGCCGCAGCCCATCGTGGCCAACGTCCCCGATAACGAGGCCATCATCCCCTCGCGAAGCCGCACGTCGCGCCCGAACCAGTCCGTGTTCGAGCCGCAATCGCCGGCGATGATGCAGTCGTCCGGCAGGTGCTCGTTCAGCTCCCAGTAGATTCGCTGCGGGTTGATCGGGTCGGCCTTGAGCATCGCCCGCTCCTCAACAAGCTTCCACCACTCGGCGACGCCCTTTTCGAGCCGCTCGCGCCAACTGTGATCCTCCTTTCGCCCGATCAACGGAAGCAGCGCGCGGAGCGTCTCCCGGGAATCGCCAATGAGATTGACTTCCATCGGGTAGCGGATGCCAATCATCCGACCGTCGATGTCGATCTGCACGCCGCGGGCCTGACCAAACGGCGGCATGAACTGGAGATAAGGGAAGCTCGAGCCAACCATCAACAGCGTGTCGCACTCCAGCATCATGTCGTAGCTCGCCCGCGTGCCCAGCAGGCCGATCGAGCCGGTCACGAACGGCAGCGTATCTGGCACGACCTCTTTGCCGAGCAGCGCCTTGGCAATTCCAGCGCCCAGGCGGTCGGCGATTTCAAGCACCTCGGGCGCGGCCCCCTTGGCGCCCTGCCCAATGAGCATCGCCACCCGGCTGCCCGCGTTGAGCACGTCGGCGGCGCATTGCAGCGCCCCGGGCGGCGGCACAATCCGCGGGGCCGCGTAGCCGACGCTGCCGGTGTACATGTGAAACTCGTGCGGCGGTTGGCGGACCGCATCCATTTCCTGAACGTCCTTTGGGAAGATCAGGCAAGTGACGGTCCTCTGCGTCTTGGCAATGCGGATCGCCCGATCGATCGCCCCCGGGAGCTGCTCGGGCGACGAGATCACGTTGACGTACTCGCCCGCAACGTCCTTGAAAACCGTGTGCAGGTCGACCTCCTGCTGAAAACTTCCCCCGATGGACGTCCGCGGCTGTTGCCCGACGATCGCCAACACGGGCTGGTGGTCCAGGCGAGCATCGTAAAGCCCATTGAGCAAGTGAATCGCCCCTGGTCCCGAAGTCGCCAGGCAGACTCCGACTTCACCAGTAAACTTCGCATGGCCGCACGCCATGAACGCGGCCATCTCCTCATGGCGGACCTGGATAAACTCCGGATCGCCATGTGCCCGATTCAACGCCCCCAGGATCCCGTTGATGCCATCGCCTGGAAAACCAAAAATCCGGTGGATATGCCACTCCCGCAGACGTTCCAGGATAAAATCGCTTACTTTCTCCGCCATGGCCATGAACTCCTTTCGCATAGGACGCTGCCGGGCAGGGACCGCCGTGCGTATCCCCCGCCCCCAACCTCTGCAACGACCGTGCCGCCCGTGTCCCTGGCATCGCAGTTGCTCAGCACCATGACTGTAGCAACACGTCAGCTCATCGCGGGGAACCCAATGAAACGCCAAGTCATCGTTGTCACCGGGGCCGCAGCGGGCGTGGGCCGCGCAGTCGTTCGCGCCTTCGCCAAGCCTGGTCGCGCAATTGCACTCCTCGCTCGCGACACCGAGGGCCTTCGCAACGCTCGCCGAGAAGTCGAAGAACGCGGCGCCGCCGTTCTGGCCATTCCCCTGGACATCGCCGATTCGACCCAGGTCGAACAGGCCGCCGAGCGGATCGAGAACGAATTGGGACCGATCGACATTTGGGTCAACGACGCGATGACGACGATCTTCGCCCGTTTCGTCGACATCACACCCGAAGAATATCGCCGCGCCACGGAGGTCACCTACCTCGGTACCGTTTATGGCACGATGGCCGCGCTCAAGCGAATGTACCCGCGTAACCGGGGCACGATCGTCCAGGTCGGCTCCGCGCTCTCCTACCGCGCCATACCGCTGCAATCGCCCTACTGCGGCGCCAAGTTCGCCATCCGCGGCTTCACCGACTCCATTCGCTCCGAGTTGATCCACGACCGGCGGAACATTCACATCACCATGGTCCACTTGCCGGCCGTCAACACGCCGCAGTTCAGTTGGTGCCGCACCAGGCTGCCACGACATCCCGAACCGGTCCCCCCGATCTATCAGCCGGAAGTCGTCGCCAGGGCCATCGTTCACGCAGCCTACCATCATCGCCGCGAGTGGCACGTGGGCCTGAGCACGCTGCTGGCCATTTACGGCAACAAGCTCCTGCCCGGTTTGCTCGATCGCTATTTGGCCGGACGCCGGGCGTGGGAAGGACAGGAAACCAGCCAGCCCGTTCCCGCCCATCGACCTGATAATCTCTTTCGCCCACTGCCGGGCGATTTCGGAGCGCACGGCGTTTTCGATAACCGCTCGCGGACGTCCAGCATCGCCTGGTGGCTCTCGGCGCATCGCGGTAAGATCCTCACGGGTGTCGCTACCCTGGCCGGGACGATTGCCGGCGTTGCACTGAAACGAACGCTGACAGGAACCGCCCGCGATTCATTGCCCAAATTGACCGCCGTCGCGTCGAACGACCATGTCGCAGACGATTGAGGACTACGCGTTGATCGGCGACTGCCACACCGCGGCGTTGGTCGGCCGCAATGGCTCGATCGATTGGCTCTGCCTGCCGCGATTCGACTCGGCTGCCTGTTTCGCCGCGCTCTTGGGCACGTCGAACCACGGCCGCTGGCTTCTCTGCCCGGCGAACGATAACGTCCGCAGCATCGCTCGCCGCTATCGCGAAGGCACACTAATCCTCGAAACGGACTACGAGACCGCCGATGGCGCCGTAACGATCGTCGATTGCATGCCGCCCCGCGCCGACGCGCCAAGTCTCGCTCGCTTGGTGATCGGCCGCCGCGGCCGAGTGCCGATGCGGATGCAACTCGTCGTTCGCTTCGATTACGGCTCGATCATCCCCTGGGTGCGCCGCACCAATACCGGCATCAGCGCTGTGGCCGGTCCCGATAGCCTGCTCATCGACACCGAGGTGAAGCTGCGAGGCGAGAACCTGACGACCGTCGCCGACTTCACTGTGGCGGCGGGCCAACGCGTGCCGATGGTTCTCACCTGGCATCTCGGTCACGAATCGTCGCCCAAGGCCGGACAGGCGGAGAACATGATCGAGGAAACAGAGCGGTGGTGGCAGGACTGGTCCGAACGATGCACCTACCATGGCCCATGGCGCGACGCCGTGCTCCGCTCGCTGATCACGCTGAAAGGCCTTTCCTACGCGCCGACCGGTGGAATCGTCGCCGCCCCAACCACATCCTTGCCAGAGAAGATCGGCGGCATTCGCAACTGGGATTATCGCTTCTGCTGGGTCCGCGACGCCACCTTCACGCTCTATGCGCTAATCAACGGTGGGTACGTCGACGAGGCGAAGGCGTGGCGCGAGTGGCTCGTGCGCGCGGTGGCCGGTACGCCGTCGCAAATGAACATCATGTACGGACTTGCCGGCGAGCGGCGGCTCACCGAACTGGAACTCGACTGGCTGCCCGGCTACGAGAACTCGCGACCGGTGCGTATTGGCAATGGGGCGTACCAACAGTTCCAACTCGATGTCTATGGCGAAGTGATGGACACCCTAGAGTTCGCCCGCCGAGCCGGCTTGCCCGCGGACGACAACGCGTGGCACGTGCAAGAAGCCATGCTTGCCCACCTCGAATCGGCGTGGCGCGAGCCGGACGACGGCATCTGGGAAGTCCGTGGACCCCCGCGGCACTTTACGCATTCCAAGGTCATGGCATGGACGGCGATGGATCGGGCCATTGCGGCCGTCGATCGACTTCATGTCGCCGGACCACTCGACCGATGGCGCCAGCTTCGCGACGAAATCCATGTCGAAGTATGTCGCAAAGGATTCGACCCCGACCGAAATACCTTCGTGCAGTTCTACGGCAGCAAGGAGCTCGACGCCAGCCTGCTGATGATTCCCCTGGTTGGCTTCTTACCGGCCGACGATCCGCGCGTGAAGGGCACCATCGAGGCGGTGCAGCGAGAATTGATGCGCGACGGCTTCGTCACCCGCTACGTAACGAAGGAGGACGTGGAAGGGCTGCCCCCGGGCGAAGGCGTATTCCTCGCCTGCACGTTCTGGCTGGCCGACTGCCTCGCAATGCTCGGCCGCCGCGATGAGGCGCAGCGAATCTTCGAGCAACTATTGAGCTTGAGAAATGATGTAGGCTTGCTGTCGGAAGAATATGACCCGGTGGCCCGGCGGCTCCTCGGCAACTTCCCCCAAGCGTTATCGCACGTCAGTCTCATCAACACTGCCTGCAACCTGTCAGGCCAGGGCACCCGCGAGCGACGCGAGAAGCGTTGAGCCCGTCCGCGAGTGGTCCGGCCTTTCTGAGCGCCATTGCGTGACACAACCTCTGCGACTATGTTTTCGTTGATCGACATTTCGCATCAGACTGCCCAACACCGGGGGCACGTTCGAAGGGCTATCGATGATCGCCGTTGACACGATGCACGACTCGGTGCTCGAATCGGAAGGCTGAAGAACGCCCGGGACCGCCCTCCGAAAATGAACAAGTCCGATGGTCAGGGTTGACCAGCGATCCGCGACCGGTTTTAATCCTGCCATTGCCTGAAAGCGAGGAACAGCGATGACCGAACGTATTGGAATTGTGACCGGCGGCGGCGATTGCCCGGGCCTCAACGCCGTAATTCGAGCGGTGGCCAAGGGCGCGGCAAAACGGAATTGGGAAGCCATCGGTTTCCTCGGCGGCTACGAAGGCATTCTCGAGCCGCAACGGTACATGCCGCTCGACTACAACCAGTTGAGCGGGCTGCTGACGCGCGGCGGCACGATCCTGGGGACAGCCAACTGTGGTCGTTTCTCCGCAAAGGTCGGCCACGGCGAAAGCCGGCGATTGCCGCAGGAATTGATCGACGGCGTCAAGGCAGGAATGCAGAAGCTCGGCATCCACGGGCTCGTGAGCATTGGTGGC
>JAJFUI010000099.1 GCA_021372555.1 Planctomycetaceae bacterium
GCCGTAAAGTCGAAGCTAGGCAATGAAGCCGTGGCTCTGCGCCCCAAGTATTGCGTTGGGGTTCCGTTCGACGTCATGCCTGCCGTCATGCCGGTGCCGAAGCGTTCGATGAGCATGGCGCTGCGGAACGAGCAGTAGCCCACGGGCTCGTCGCCGCCATATCCGTTACCGCACCCCTGCGTTTCCGCGCTGTGGCGGCCACATTCTGAAACTGGTATGATTCGTGCTCGCCATGCCATCACCGCCCGTGTAACCATTCACGGGCCAGCCGGGGACTGGTCCATTGTTCGACGAGGAACTGTCCTCGTACCGCGATGCCTGAACGCCTACCCGCTCACCAACCAACTCTCCATGACTGCCATGCTTGTTATCGGAACCGCCAATCGGAAAAAAGGTCTTGAGTTGGCGGGGCTATTGCTCCCCGTCGGCGCTGAATTGCGGACGCTGGCCGATTTCAACGTCGATTTCGAGGTGGCCGAGGATGGCGAGAGCTTTGCGGCCAATGCTCGCCTCAAGGCGGCTGGCTACGCCAAGCATCTAAAGCAGTGGGTGCTGGCCGACGACAGCGGGCTAGCGGTCGACGCCCTGGGTGGCGCGCCGGGCGTGCTGTCCGCCCGATACTCCGGCCCCGACGCCACGGACCACTCCAACAACCAGTTGCTGCTCGAACGATTGGCCGACGTGCCGCTCGAACGCCGCACCGCACAGTTCGTGTGCCGCATTGCCGTGTCCGATCCGGCGGGCGAGATCGTGGCCGAAAGCGATGGCGCCTGTCACGGCCGCATTCTATTTGAGCCGCGGGGCGAGGCTGGCTTCGGATACGATCCCCTGTTCGAAATTGTCGAATACCATCGCACTTTCGCGGAGTTGGGCGTACCCGTGAAGGCCCTGCTAAGTCACCGCGCCAGAGCGGTCCTACATGTGATCCCGCAGCTCATGGAGCTGGCCGACTCAGGGAAGATTTGAGTCTGACAGACGTGTGGCAACGCCGCCGGCGCGTTGGCAGCAATCAGCTTTCCGGCAGCATGGGCCGCTTGGCCGCGAACCAAAGTGGCGATCACACGGTTCGAAAAAGCCGTCCTACGCCACGACTAATCAGCCACGAGCCACTGGTGCTTCCACAACGGGTTGCCGCATTTGGGGCACTGCTTGCCGATCTTCAGCGGCCGTCCCTTGCAGACGTTGCAGTCGTCGATGGCCGCCAGGTGGTCCGTTTGCTGCTTCCGCAACGCCGTTGCTCGGCCCACGTCTCCCAATGCGGCTGCTGTGGCAATGTGCACCGACAACGGAAACAGCGTGAAGAGGACCAACGGCGCTTGCCGCGACTCAGGCAACACCCGAGCCAACACGTTCGTAAAAGCCAGCAATCGTCGTCGCGGCGGCTTCTTGGCGTACTCGAGGATCTTCGCTCGCATTTCCGCATCGACCATCGATTTGCCCAGTAGCACGCAAGCCAGCCACTGCAGATACCACGGGTCTTGCGGCTCGATGACGCCTATCGCAGCCGCGGCCGCGTGCGACTCGACGACCTGAAAGATTGCAGTCTCCGTCTTAGCCTCCAACTGCGCCTTCAACTCCGAGAGCGGCACGAGCATCGAGTCCTTGCCGACAAAGCGTTGAACGTCGCCATGGAGGCGGCAGTAGAGCAACTCCTGCAGTAAAGTGAGGCCTTCTTTTAACTTGGCGGCCACGCTCGCGCCATCGTCGCGGTGAGTTCGGTCGTTAAACTCATCCGTAGCGTCTGCATCGCCGGCCGCCCTTCGTTCGAGTTTCATACCACATCCGAATCAGACAGTGCAAGAAAAAAGCAGAGCCACGAGTCCGTGGCCGAGCGTTCTAAGAAGAACGCCATGGTTCATGGTAACCGTGGCTTTGGGGTCAGGTCAAGGTTCCGGCAAGCGTGGCCGGCATCGCACCCGCTCGCGATTACGGCGCCGAAGACGCGGGATCGATCGGGCGGTACAGCTTGCCCTTCCATGCTGGATCGTTGGCGTTCGACTTGAGCGACTTGCCGTCCTGCATCAGCCAAACGGCCATTTCGCCTGCCGCGCGGTGATCCCATGCGTAGTACGGCATGGCGGTCAACCTCCGCCCATCGGAGGCAAGGCCCTTGATCACCGTGACGCCGCCCAAGAGATCCTTGCGGTGTTCGGTGCTGAACTGCGGATCGCGCGCCAGTGCCACGTTCCTCAGCGACCCACCATTGTCGACGGCTTCCAGGCAGTAGACGATCGGTCCGCGTCGAATCGCCACTCGTCCAAGGTCGGCTTGAACGTGAGGATTGGCCTCGATCCGTTCGACGGGCATCGGAAGGTCGAGTGCCACCGTGTCGCCCGCTTGCCAGCGACGTTGCAGGCGCGCGTAACCGTTCGTTATCTTCGTCGAATCCACCGGCGTCCCGTTGATAGCGAGTTTGGCCCCTCGGCACCAGCCGGGAATTCGCAGAGCGATGGTAAACTCATCCGGCTTCTGCGGCCGCACCGTGAGTTTCACGCGGCCGTCCCAGGGATAGTCCGTTTCTTGCGTCAACGTCACGGTGCCGTCGCCACGCACGATCTTCGCCTCGCCCGCGACGTAAAGATTGACGACGATGCCATCGTCGCCAACCGCGTACACATAGCCTGGCAGCGAAGGAATGAACCGCACGACATTCGAGGGGCAGCACGCGCACGCGAAAAACGGTTGGCGATGGTGCTTGCCGTCGCTTGCCAGCGGATTGACATAGAAGAAGTGTTTGCCGTCCATGCCAACACCGGACAGTATCCCATTGTAAGCGGCCTGTTCCAGTACGTCGGCGTATTGCGCGTCACCGTGCATGAGATTGAGCCGATGCGCCCAGATGGCAACACCAATGGCCGCGCAGGTCTCGCAATAGGCCGAGTCGTTGGGCAATTCGTAAGCCTCGCCGAACGCCTCGCCCTTGTGCCGAGCGCCGATCCCGCCGGTGATATAGATCTTCTGGATGGTCATGTCTTGCCAAAGCCGAGCCATCGCGTCGATCAGCTTTTGGTTGCCGGTGTAGGCGGCGACGTCGGCCACGCCGGTATAGAGATACATGGCACGCACGGCATGGCCAGCGATCTCGCTCTGCTGCGCAATCGGTTCGTGATCTTGGCAATAGGATCCCCAAAGCCGTCCGTCGCGGGCGGCCTTGTTGCCGCGCATGTCGATGAAGAAGTTGGCCAGATTGAGGTACTTTTCCTGCCCGGTGACCTCGAACAGCTTGACCAGAGCCAATTCGATTTCCTCGTGCCCACAAAGGCCGTGCAGCTTGGTCGGCCCGAAGGTGTTGTCGATGCAATCGGCGTACTTGATGGCGATGTCGAGGAACGTCCGCTTTCCGGTGGCGCGGTAATGGGCCACCGCAGCCTCGATCATGTGGCCCGCGCAGTAGAGCTCGTGGTGCGAAGCCAGCCGCGTCCAACGCTTGCCAGGCTCGGCCAGCGTGAAGTAGGTGTTCAAATATCCGTCCGGCTGCTGAGCGGCCGCGATTTTCCTCACTACGCCGTCAACGGTCTTGTCTAGCGCCGAGTCGGCGTGTGCAGCCAAGGAGTAGGAAGCGCCTTCGAGGACCTTGAAGACGTCGGAGTCGTTAAAACAGAGGCCCTCGAACTTCCCCGGCATCAGCTTGCCGGCTTTTGCAAAATTGTCGATGCGTCCAGTCCGTTCGCACCACTCGAAATTATGGGGCAGCGAGACTTCGCGATTGGTGACCAGCCTTGGCGTCCAAAACGCGTCTTCAAACTTGACCGCCGTAAACGGAACCGCGGAAAGCGTTCGGTGTTTGGGTTCCGTCGCCAACGTGAGGCTCGAAAACAGACACAATGCCGAGATGATCCACGGAACACGCTTCATGGGGCGACTCCCATTGTGATGGCCAAGAGAAAGAAAGGCGGGCTACACGGCGGGCGGCTGCTACAGCCTAGCGGATAATGATAGACGACATCCGTAGCGTTGTCCACCGACGACTGGGCTGACTCATCGCCAGTTTGACGCGTGATCTCAAACAGCCGCAAACGCCATCTCCAGCGAGACTTGCAGGTCTGCACCGCCTTCAGCCACGGCTCTCGACTTCACCCGACTGACGCCTTAAGATCAATGGTGTGAAGATTATTGACCTTTACGTGGCCAATGAACCAAGGCCGACCAACGGAAGCCCAAAAAAAAGACCAAGCAGGTTGACTCACCGGCTCAACATCCAAGCAAACATCAATAGTCTTAAGAATCGAGGGACCTGATATGCCTTTACGCAGCCGCCAGTTTCTTCCACTTGCCGCCATCTTCGGATCGCTTCTGGTCGCCCATGGCCTCCTCGCAGACGAGCCGCAGCCCGGTTTCCGGTCCGTCGCCGATAAGAGTGGCCTGTCAGTCCTCAACGACTCGAAACCGGTCCTGCATTACCGGTTTGCCGACGTTCGCAAGAAGCCATACGTCGACCGGCTCTTTTCGCCCTCTGGCGTGCAAGTTCTCCGTGACGGCGCCCCGGACCACGTCCATCATCACGCCCTGATGTTCGCGATCCGTGTCGATGGCGTCAACTTTTGGGAAGAGACGACGCCCGACGTCGGAATGGAGAAGCATCGCTCGCTAAAGCCGCTTAGTGCTGCCGTCTCCGGCAATGCTCGGCGCGCAGGCTTCATCGAGCAACTCGATTGGCTGCCCCCGACGTCTGACAAGCCGCTGCTGCTGGAACGCCGCGAGATCGCGGCCTACAACGCGTCCGATCTCGGCGCCACGCTGATCGAGTGGCGCACGCAGCTCGAACTCCCGCCGGGCAAGGGCTCCGCCGTGCTGACCGGGACTCACTACAACGGCCTCGGCATGCGGTTCGTGCCCTCGATGGATCACGTCGGCCGCTACCTTAGCGCGGACGCCAAACCCGGCGAGCCCGGGCCGCACGAGTGCCGACTGACGGCCACCCGGTGGATGGCCTACACGGCGAAGGCCGATGGCAAACTGGTCACCGTGGCCCTATTCGACCACCCCACAAGCTTTCGCCATCCGGCCGTCATGTTCACCAAGAATCTGTCCCCCAACTGGTATTCGTACCTTTCCGCCACGTTCGGCGAGTGGAAACAGCCGGTCACGCTCAAGGCCGGCAAACCGCTGGATCTTTGCTACGCGGTTGCCCTATGGGACGGCGAACCCAGCGCCTCGACCATCGACGCCCTTTACCAGCGATGGGTGAAGATCAGCGAACAAGAACAACCGGACCGTCGGTAAAGAGTCACAATACGTCGTCGCCGCAAAAGACTCCCTTTTTACGCGGAGCCAAATCCTTCTGCGTCTCAAGAGGCATCCTCGCTGACTCAGCCCGCCTACAATTGCTTAGGGAGCAGGCGGTTGGGCGGGAGGCAATGCGATGCAAATCCTCTGCGGCGCTGGCTTGGAAAGTTCGATTGATTTTTCCCCATTGGTCGAAGCGATCACCCACAAGGACCCCGCCGTTCGACAATGGGCTCGCGAACAGTTTATCGCCGTCGGACGCCCGGCGGTCGATGTGCTCCGCGATTTGCTCCATGATCACCGCCCGCATGTTCGCTGGGAAGCTGCGAAGTCGCTTGCCGCCATCGCCGATCCAAGGACTGCCAACGCCCTCGTCGAGGTGCTCGCAGAGGACGACGAGTTCGACGTCCGCTGGTTGGCCGGCGAAGGCCTGATCGCCCTTGGATACGAGGGCCTTTGGCCGCTCCTGACAGCCCTAGCCGCTCATCCCGGGTCGCCGAACCTGCAAGAAGGCGCCCGTCACGTCTGCCACCACTTAAGCAAACGCCGGGCGTTCCGGTTTCTCGCCCCGGTGCTGCAAGCCTTGCGGCTATCAGAGCCCGCGCTTTCCATTCCAGCCGTCGCCCGAGCGGCGCTTGCCAACCTCAGGGCGTTGACTTTTCCCCGCCGCGTGCGCACACTCGGGGGTGCTGAGTTCGAAACCTCGCCCCCGGGGACGCCGTGATGCCGCAAGTTGTCGAGTGTGTGCCTAACTTCTCCGAAGGAAAAGATGCCGCCACAATTGGCCAGATTACCGACGCCATCCAATCCATCGCCGGTGTTAAACTCCTCGACGTCGACCCCGGTCGCGACACCAACCGAACGGTGGTCACCTTCATCGGTCCGCCGGACGCCGTCGCCGACGCCGCGTTCCTGGCAATTGCGAAGGCGGCAGAACTGATCGACATGAGCAGCCATCAGGGCGCGCACCCCCGCCTCGGCGCGACTGACGTGTGCCCCTTCGTGCCTGTCGAAGGAATCACGCTTGAGGAGTGCGCGGCCCTCGCCCATCGCGTCGGCCAACGCGTTGGCGACGAGCTAGGCATTCCAGTCTATTTCTACGAGGCGGCCGCCCGAAAGCCAGAACGAACGAACCTTGCCGCAATCCGCGAAGGCGAGTACGAGCGGCTGCCCGAAAAGCTCGCCAATCCCCGCTGGAAACCTGACTGCGGTCCCGCCAGGTTCAATCCCCGCACCGGCGCCACTGTCATCGGCGCCCGCGAGTTCCTCATTGCCTACAACATCACGCTCAACACTCGCGATAAAACCGCAGCCAGCGACATAGCCCTCGAACTCCGCGAGTCGGGCCGCGTCGCGCGTACCAAGACCGGCTCACCCTATTACTCCCGCGGCGAAATGCTCTTCTATCGCGAAGGTTATTTCCCCTGCGGCAATTGCGACTTCATTGGTCAGAGCTTCGGGGCCACCGAGCGCCATTGCCGCGAAGTCCATGGCTACGAACTGCTACAACTCGCCTCCGGCGCCCTTGCCGGCGTCCCCAACGTCGTTGGCCAGAAGGTCCGCCGCGCCGGCCGTTTCTCCTTCTGCAAGGCCATCGGTTGGTATGTCGATCAATACCGCCGGGCGCAAATCTCGATCAACCTGACGAACTTCCATGTCACGCCGCCGCATCTGGTGCTCGAAGAGGCCCGGCGATTGGCTGCCGAGCGTGGGCTGGTCGTCACCGGCAGCGAAGTCGTGGGCATGATTCCCTACCGAGCCCTGCTCCAAGCGGGCAGATACTACGAAATCAAGCAGGGCGGTTCGCCTGGCGTCCCTGCCGCCGATCTCGTGGAAACCGCCGTGTTCTCGATGGGGCTCAACGACGTACAACCCTTTGATGTGGAGAAAAAAGTGATCGCAGCACCGTCGCAAAAGGAAAATGCCTTGGTTAACCTCGATGTCGCCGGCTTCATCGACGAGGTTTCGCGCGACACCCCCGCGCCGGGCGGCGGTTCGATCGCCGCACTGGCCGGTTCACTGGGCGCAGCCCTCGCCTCGATGGTCGCCAATATCACCCATAGGAAAAGCAACGACCAGGAAAAGCTGGCCCGGCTCGTCGCCGTTGCTGAAAAGGCCCAATCCGTCAAGGACAGGCTCCTGGCCCTCGTCGACGAGGACACGGCGGCCTTCAACGCGTACCTCGAAGCGTTGCGACTTCCTCACGACACGCCCGAACGGCAACAACTCCGCACCGAGCGAATGCAAGCGGGTTTGACCATCGCCATCGATGTCCCCTATCAAACCGCCCTGCTTAGTTTCGAAGCGATGGAGCTGACCCACCAGATGGCCATTCATGGGCTCGCCGCTTCCGCGACCGATGCTGCCGTTGGCTGCGAAATGGCCTTCGCCGGCGTCCGCGGTGGCGTCTGGAACGTCCTGACCAACCTCCCCCAGCTCACCGACCTCCGCTTCGCCGAAGATCGCCGCCGCCAATGCGCCGAATTGCTCGGCCGCGCCCGATCGGTGCTTAACGAGACGAGCGAGCTGGTGGACCGGAAACTGACCGAGAAGCTCCACTCGAAGTAGCGACGAGCTTCCCCTGACGCGCGGCAACGCTGTCGTCTCGCGCAGCGAAGAATCACGGCAGACTGGGCGTCGCCAGAATCCCGCTGCGCTTCCACCAAATCGCGTCAGTCGGCTGTCGCACTCACCGCCGTGAGAACAGGTGGAAATCAAGCCCCAGGGCCCAAACCATCAACGCCAACACCAGGATCAGCCCAATGTAGCTAAGCACCACCTGTACGCTCTCCGGAGCTGGCTTACCCCTAATCCCCTCATAGCAGAGCAAGACAAAGTTGCCGCCGTCAAGCACCGGTATCGGTAGGAAGTTGATGATCGCCAAGTTCGCGCTTAGCAGTGTGAGAAACAGCAGTAGCCGGGCCGTCCCCTGATCCGCGCTGTCCAACGCCATCATGACAATTGTCTTCGGGCCCGCAATCAGCCGTAGCGAAACCTGGCTCGAACTCAGCTTCTGCACCGTGCGGACAACCATGGTCAGCGACTCAAGCGTTTCTCGACCACCCAATGCAAAAGCATCGCCTACCGACTGCGCTCTCAAATCAAACGCCATCGGTTCGAACTGGAATCCGCGATCCGGGTTGTTCCAGCCGGTCACGTCAGTGGGCGTCAATGTGACGGTCTTTTCTTTCACACCGGGGCGCACATAAGTCACTTCCACTTTCGTGCCGGGCAGACATTGTTGCATCAATGCCATCATCACGGGCCACCACTGCTCGTTCGCTGTCTCCTTCGACAGCGTCACCTCCGACTGACCATAGTCCGCGGCCTCCGCTGTCTTTTCTGCAGGTGGAATGAGCGTTGCTTTCACAATCGTGTCGCCCGACCGCAATTCCGCCTTACCGGCAGGGCCGCCTGCAACAACACGCTCCACCTGGTCGAGCACCCGATACGCGACCCCGAGTGATGACACCGCTACCGACCCACTAACGCCGCCCGGCGTGGCGATCTCGATCGGCTGTCGCAACCGGACGGAGACCACCGTCGGCGACTTCTCTCCCTTCCGCTCGATGGTCAACCTAACCGTCTGTCCGGCGCGATGATCGAGCCGGGCCGGCAAGCTCATCGGGTCGCCGACCGCGCCGCCATCGACCATGACGATCTTATCGCCCGCCTTGATCCCCGCAGCCGCTGCAGGCGAACCGTCCTGAATGGCGGTTATCCGCCCCATCTTCATCACCAGCCCAAGGTCTCGCATGGGATTCGGTCCAACGGGGACGGTGAGTCGTTCCGCGTTGCCGGTGGCCTTTCCCTTCGCGTCACGCGCCGTTCGTTCAACGACCACCTTCAGCGTCTTGTCAGGGCTCTGCGCCAACTTCGCTTCGATCTGCCCATAATTGTCGATGGGAGAGTCGTCGATTTGCACGATGGTGTCGCCGCACCGGAAGGCGGGCTCCGCGCGGCCTGCGGCCGTGCCGGGAATTGTCGCAAATCGCTTCTTCACCAGCCACGTTTTTCGGTCCTGAGCAAGCGACGTTGTGAACCCCGGACGGACCCCAATGAAAAACGCTCCAATTGAGCGGTCGGGCCTCACGGTCACGTCAAACGGCTCCTTCACGCCCGGCCGACGAATGCGCATCTGCACTCCGGACGTCGTGTTGATGTCGCCGAGCGAAATCGCAGCCTGCAAATCGCGGAACTGCCGCATCGGTTTTCCGGCGATCGTGAGCACCTCGTCGCCCGGTCGCAAGTCGGCTTTCCAAGCGGGGTCGCCGGACAGTACCTCGCCGATCAAACACGGCGGCGTTGGCACGCCCATCCACGGTGACACCGCCACTACCGCCATCACGAACGCGAAGATGACGTTCATAATCACGCCGGCCGCGATAATCGCCATCCGCTTCGGCACGCTCTTGGCCAAGAAACTCCGCGGATCATAAACAGGATTGCCCTCGGACTTCTTCGCGGCGTCACTGGGGACGGAAGCGTCCTGTCCTCTCTCCCCCTTCTCCTTCGCTCGCTCCGTCTCCTCCTTGATCTTCCCCGGGTTGTCTTCCTGGCCGAGCATCTTGACGTAGCCGCCCAGCGGGAAGATGCCGATACCGTATTCGGTTTCACCAGCGCGGAACTTGCAAAGCTTGAGGCCCCAGAAATCGAAGCCGAGATAGAACTTCTCGCACTTCACACCGCAAAACTTCGCCACCAGGAAGTGGCCCAACTCGTGGACGAAGATGACGAAGCCCAGGCCGATGGCCACCTTCAGGCTCAACACCGTATAACCAATGATCAAGGACAGCAACGCAATACCTCCTGGCGAGCCCAACGGTCGGCCTGAATCGCCTGCTCCAGGCTGGGACGGGGATCGAAATTGTGGTTCTGCAATACTCTCTGACAGGTGGGAACAATCTGGTGGAAGGGGAGCCGGCCGTCCAACAGCGCGGCTACCGCCGCCTCGTTGGCCCCGTTCAGCACGGCCCCGGCCGTACCGCCCGCCGCCGCCACTTCCAGCCCAAGCCGAATCGCCGGGAACCGCTCCAGGTCGGGCGGATCAAACTGCAGCTCGGTCGCCCGGCTCCAATCCAGCTTCGCCGCCACCCCTTCACGCCGCTCCGGCCACGTCAACGCGTACTGGATCGGCAGCTTCATGTCCGGCGGGCTAAGCTGGGCAATCACCGAACCGTCCCTATACTCTACCATCGAATGCACGATCGACTGCGGGTGGATCATGACCGCAATCTGGTC
>JAJFUI010000103.1 GCA_021372555.1 Planctomycetaceae bacterium
GACCAGATCGACGATCACCTCGGGGTCCAACCGGAGGATTCCCTCGGCCGACAAGACGGGATAGCGGATGCCGCCATGGCGATAGGCGTTCTGGCCGCCGGCCAAGCCGATGACTTTGTCGAAGTAGTCATCGTGGCCAGCGATGTAAACGTCGGCGAGATGGCCGGAGCCATAGATGCGGTCGAGCACGATGAGCACGCGAGGGCGCGCAAGGTGGCGCGTGCGCTGATGGATTGTGGCGAGCCGGTCGCGGTAATCGCGTTGCATGCGCTCGGCTTCAGCGCCTTTGCCACATGCTCGGCCGATTGTGCCGAACGAGTCGATGATTCCGTCGATGCTTTTGTGGCATACCAGCAGCGTCTGCAGGTCGAGTTTTGCCATGGCGGGGAGGGAACCGGCCTGTTCTTCGAGCATCAGCACGAGATCGGGCTTTCGGGCCAAGATGGCTTCGAAGTTTGGGTCGAAGTAGCCGCCGACATCGCCGGAGCGTTTGACGCTTTCGACCTGGGGCGGGTATCGGCTGTCGCGAGAGACGCCGACGACGCGATCACCGAGCCCGAGCGCGTAGAGCGTTTCGGTGATGCTCGGCGCCATGGAGACGATTCGACGGGCTTGCGTGGGCGCTTGCTTGGAGCGCAGCGGCTCAGCGAGCCACCGTTGGGCGGCCAGACTGCCCCCGAAGGCAGCGCACACCATCGCAAGAAGTGCCAACCGGTATCGCATACGCCTTCAGGTTAGACGCCTGGGGGGAGTGGGTCAAGGCAAGCGCCGCTGCGGCAATTCCGGTCGGTGGAAGGCAACTATGCGGAGAAATCTTGAACGATGCCGATGCTGTCGTCAAATTGACAGAGAAGTGTGGCGCAGTGATGGCACTGCGGCGGGCGATTGGCCGGGGCGATAGTTGACGGATTCGTCGGATGCGATTGGACGGCAAGGGGTTGCGAACGTTGGGTCGTGAAATGGCGCGCGGGGTGCATCGGCAAGAGACAACCAGCCTGTTCCCCCGATTCGAAAGGATTCGAGCAATGAGACGAGTCGTTCTGTTGGTTGCTGCGATGGCACTTCTGGGACTTAGCGCCGGCTCTGCGTGGTCGCATGACCATCACGGCCCGTATGGTCCGCACCACGGGTTTTATGCCCCAGCGCCTCGGCCGGTGGTTGCGGTGGTTCCGCGGGTGGTGGTTCCGGTCCGCGTCGCGCCGCCGATGGCGTATCCACCGCCGTATGCGTACTATGCACCGAGCCCATATCCGTACTACTACGCGCCGGCTCCGGCATGTGGGATCTACTACCGCGGTCGCGGACTGTCGATAGGCGTCGGGTTCTGAGCCGCAGCGCTCGTGACGCTCCGCGTGAAGGTGACGAAGTCCGCTCTCCGAAGCTGGAGAGCGGATGAAGTCACTTGCCCAACGACAAATCGGAGGGCCTTACCGACTTCTTGAATGTGCCGAAGAAGCTGAACGGCGAGGGATCGAATTGGCCGACCAGATCGACGTTGGCCCGGGGCGGGATCTTTTCTTCGATGCCCACGCACCAGTAGCTGGCGTTAACCAGCAACCGTCGCAGGCCCTGGTTGGAGAAGTCGCGGCTGGAACCCATCGTAGTCGCGAAGACTCGGCCAACCTGGCCACTTGCGCCGCGATAGGTTTTGACCCAAGCGATGGGGAGCATGGGGCTGTTTTTCGGACCTTGCAGCGGTTTGTCGGCTGGGTTCATGCCCGAGAGGACTTGGCCGAGCACGAGTGGTTGGCTGTCGCCGGGGAGCGGCAGGCGGACGGTGTAGACGTCGGTTGGGGTCCAGATGTCGTCGCAGCCGCGGACGATGGGATGGTTCTTGGCTGCGGGGGCGATGACGCCGCGAGTGCTCTGTTTGCCATGGTCGCCGTGATGGTTGACCCAGGTTTCGCCGAGCACTTGCCGGCCGAAACCACCGTTCCACTCTTTGCTGTCGAAGCTGTAACGGGCGTACTTCTTGCCGCGGGGGATGTTGAAGGCGTGCGTAGCGGTTCGGATGCCGATGATGGGCTTGCCAGCATCGACGTAGTCGGCGAAATGCCGCATCTGCTCATCGGGCAGGTCGCGGAACCGGGTGAAGAGGATCATCAGGTCCGCGTGGCGCAACGCTTCGAGACCGGGGATGTTCTGCGTGTTGTTGGGATTGATCGTACCGGTGGCGGGATCGATGGCGAACAACACGGTGCAGCGGAATCCATGCCGGCGTGCGAGGATTTTTGCCAGTTGCGGCAGGGCCTCCTCGGAGCGGTATTCCTCATCGCCGGAGATTAGGACGATGTGTTTTCCGTTGCCGGGGCCATTGGAGCCGTCGTAAGTGACCCAGGGAACGGCGGCCGCCGCGGCCGACGCGACGGTCGCGATGAGCCATGCGGCAATGGCCGCTGTGAAGCGACGCGAGAGCATTGGCATGATGGTCTGATCGTCGGAAGGATTGGATGCCTGAAGCGTCAGCAGTCTACCGCGCGGGAGTCGTGGCGCACAGCATGGCGTGCACAGAGAAAATGCCTGCGCTATGGGGCGATTGCATGCTGCCGCGACAACACCTCCTCCTGCTCGGGGTCGAGGCCGTTGCGGATGGACATGGTCTGGACGGACATGGCGCGGTTGCGGACGAGGATCTGGTCGGCTTGGGCTTCTTTAAGACGGTCGCGGACGGCCAGGCGGGGCGGGATGCCTTGGATGTCGACGTTGGCGAGGGCGTCGGAAGGGAGGCGGCCGATCGTGGCGGCATGGGAAAGGACACGCCAGAGCAGCGCGATGTCGTCTTCGAGCATGTCGTGTTGGAGGCGATCGAACATTTTGACCGCCGGGCCCTCGGCTACCATGGTGGACGAGTAGTTGGCGTTGCTGGCGTCGCTGCTGAGCATGAACTCCGGCATGACCAGCCGGCTGGCGATTGCGCGGAGCTCGGCCTGGAGCACGGTGACATATCGGGCGGCGTCGATACCGGCGGCGGGAAATTGGTAATCGGTGCCTGCGGCGGCGTCGAGGATTGTGCCGGGGGCGTAGCGGCGGAAGTGGCTCGTGCGGCCGGTCCCAGAATTGGCGACGCTCAGGTCGGCCCCGGCGGCGACGAAATCGGCAAGGCCCGCGGCGGTGACGGCCTGATGCTTGCGGATGATGGCGATGGCGGACTGGATTTCGGCGACGACGCTCATATTGCGGAGGAGCTTTTCGGCGCGGCGGAGGTTTTTGCGCACGGGGAAGAACAGCGGCAGGCCGCGTTTGACGTTGGCGTCGACGTTGGCCTTGCGATGCTGGATTTGGTCGGCATCGACGAGCCGGCCACCGATCCAATAGCCGACGACGGTCTCGACGTCGTCGGGATCGGTTTGAACGCCGAAGCTGGCTGAGGGATCGCCGGAGCGCTCGCTGGGCGTGGCGATTTCCGCGGGCTCGACGAACCGCACGCGTGTTGAGCCGTCGGCCGCGGGAAAGAGCCGGAGGAAACACTCGCCGTCGCGATCCTTGCGATGGACGATTTCCTGCTGCCGCTGATGCCAGCGGTTGAGCCGAACGAATTCATCGAGCACCGCTTGAACGTCTTGCAGGAGGGCTTGATCGGGGGACGAGCCGCGGCGGGCAACCGCCCGGTAGGCGTGGCCGCTGCCGACGATGTAGCTGATGCGATTTTCGTGGCCGTTGATGGCGAACTCGTTGGCGACGGCCAGCGCGCGGCACTGATCGCGAATCTGGGCGAGTTGTTGCTCGTTGAGAAACGCCATTCCGGCGTCGCCGCCGCCTGCCGATCCGCCGCCGAGCGAGGTCCACGGGGTTCCATCCACATCGCACACGGCCTCAGCAGGATCGACGAAGCTATCCCAAAGGTCATCGAAGGCCTCGACGAGTCGCCGCTGCAGGTACTTTAGCCGCGAGTCGACTCGATGGGCGGCCGGATCATGTTCGGCTGTTTCCTTGGCGGCGGTGGCTGTCATATGTCGGCTCCTGGCGGAAGAAATGTGTCGTCGACTTGTGCCGGATAGGGTTCGCGTGAACAGGCTAACACTGCGTGAGAGGGACTTCAAGGAAACTTTTTGGGCCATTTTGTGAATGCTGATTGAGACTGCGGCATTGCGGCTGGAGCCAAGAGGGCCGCGCTTGTCGCCCGTGTTGCTTTCTTCTTAGGGGACGCTAGAATGGGCTCGCTTCGAGTCCTTCCCGCCTTTCGCTTCCCTCCTTCTTAAACCGCATTGCTTGGGAGCATGTCATGTCGATGCTACCTTCCGTGCCGTCAACGTGTGGATGCTGTGTGAACCGCCGGCGTTTCTTGGCCGCTGGATGCGGAGTCTGCGCCGCGTCGGCGCTGCCGCTGAGTCTCGGTCGTTCCTTGGCGTTGGCGGGGGACTTGCCGCCAGCGGCGCGCGATTCGGGCCGGCCGCGCGTTCGATTGGTGTTTGCGTGTCACGCGATCAAGCAGGATCGCGCGACATGGCCGCATATCGGCTATGACTTTACCAAGGAAATTGAGCGAGTCGGGTCGTCGCTTCGACGGCTTTGCCCTGAGGTTGATTTGCTGCCGGCTTTGGCGCACGGCCGCGAGGATGCCGAAAAGCTGCTCGCGGCGGACAAGGCGGATGGCGTCGATGGCTACGTCGTGTATCAGATGAACAACTGGGTGGACGCGATGCAGCCGATCGTGGCGTCGGGCAAGCCGACGGTGATCGCGGATTTCCTCTTTGCCGGTAGCGGCGGCGTTCCGTGTTTCACCGCGGGATTAGCTCGCCAGCACAAGAACTTCTCGGTCGTTGCGTCGTCGAACGTCGAAGACTTGGCACGCGCGGTCCAACGCTTTGCGATCTTGAAGGCGGGCGGCACAACCGCGGAGTTCGTCGCCAGTTGCGATCGTCTGCGGCGTGAGCGGACGCCGGCGGCGAGCAATTCGGTGTGCAAAGACGACCCGGTGCACATCGCAAGCATCGGCGAAACGATCGCGGCGATGAAGCGGTCGAAGCTAGTTGTCGTTGGGCCTCCTATGCAGCAAGACTTCATCAAGCAAGTGGCGACTGTTCTTGGCATCGAGGTAGTTCAAACGGACTTTGCGGAGATGTCGGCGTTTTACGAGAAGGCTGACCGGGATCAAGCGCGCGAACTGGCTGCGCGCTGGAAGTCGGCGGCTCGTTCCATCGAGATTGACGACGTCGACGGGACGCTGGAAAAGTCGGCGAGGAACTATCTGGCGCAGAAGGCAGTGTTGGAGCGTCACAAGGCCGAGGCAATCTCGATCAATTGCCTGGGCGGCTTCTACGGCGGGCACCTGAAGGCGTACCCATGCCTTGCGTTTGTGGAACTGCTGAATGCGGGGCTGGTCGGGGCTTGCGAGGGGGACATCAAGTCGAGCGTCACGATGATCGCGATGAAGCATCTGACGGGCCGGCCGGGCTTCATCTCGGATCCCGTCCTGGACACCGCGAAACGGCAGATTGTCTATGCTCATTGCGTTGCCACGACGAAGCCTTTCGGCACGGGTGGTCCGTCGAACGCGTATGAGATTCTGACGCACAGCGAGGATCGGAAAGGCGCGGCGGTTCGATCGTTGCTCCCAACCGGCTACATGACCACGACGTTGGAAATTGATCCCGGCCGCCGCGAGATCCTTTGTCACCGGGCCAAGGCGGTGGAGAACGTGATCGAGGACCGCGCCTGCCGCACGAAGCTCGGCTGCGAGGTCGTCGGCGACATGGAAAAGCTGTTCACGTTCTGGGATCAGTTCGGCTGGCACCGCGTTACGTACTACGGCGATCTTTGGGAGCCCGTGAAGGAGCTGGCCGCGGCGCTGCGGTTCAAGTTCGTTGCAGAAGCGTGATCGCCGGGTGACGGCTAGAGTCGCTGTGTGCGCCGCGAGCGATGGCGGTAGGTCGTTGGCGATTCGCCAACCTGTTGGTGAAAGACGACGGCCAGGCGTTGCGGCGTGGAGAAGCCGGACCGCTCGGCGACGGCCGACATCGGCCAGTCCGTTTCGGCCAGCAGGCGTTTGGCTTGCTCGATGCGACCGCGTTGAATCTCTTGCAACACCGTTCGGCCGAGGAGTGACTGGAACCGGCGTTCCAGCCGTCGGCGTGCAAGTCCCAAGGCGCGGATGACGTCGGCAACGCCGATGTTCTCGGCCACATGTTCGCGGATGAAGGAAACGGCGGCGGAGACATCGCCGTCGGGCACGGCCACAATGTCGGTGGACTGGCGGACCACGATGCGCGTCGGCGTGACATAAACCGGTCGACGGGGCGGTTTGCGGCCGGACATCATGCGGTCCAGGAGGCGAGCGGCCTCGTGCCCAATCTGTTCGGAGGGATTGACGACGCTCGACAAGGGCGGATTCGATAGCAGACACTCCAGCTCATCGTTGTCGACGCCGAGGATCGCGACCTGCTCGGGGACGCGGATGGCGAGCAGCCGGCACATTTCGGCCAGATGGCGGGCGGGCACGTCGTTGGAGGCGAGGACGGCGGCCGGCTTTGGGAGGGCGGTGAGCCAATCTCGCACCTGAGAATCGATCCGCTTCCAACTCGAATCGACCGGCGGACGCGGCAGATACTCGGCGTGGCAGGACGAGAGGGAATGTCCGGCCTCGGCGAGCGATGCTCGAAAGCCCTGCTCGCGTTGCAGTGAAAAGCCGGTCCAACTGCTGCCGAAGTAGCCGAAGTGAACGAAGCCGCGCTGGAGGAAATGCTGGGCGGCCAATCGGCCGATAGTGGGATTGTCGACTTCGACGAGCGGTGTGCTCAATTCGGTCAGCGTGCCGGTGGTGTTGACCAACGGCCGTCGGAGGGCGACGACTTGTCGCGCCAAGTCGGGGTCGAACAGGTGGGCGATGATGCCGTGTGGGCGCCATTCGCGCAGGGCCGTCAGCACTCGTATGTCGGCTGGCGCGTCGCGGAAGACCCAGTTGGTATGATGGGCCGCGTAGGCGTGGATGCCGCGCAAGACGCCTCGGCAGTAGCCGAGGTCTTGACCCATCAGGAGAGCAACGCGTCGGAG
>JAJFUI010000134.1 GCA_021372555.1 Planctomycetaceae bacterium
TGGCAAAGTAGGACGTTGCGCCAACGACCGTGCTGCCACAGCCGCTTCCGACGCTGACGCCGGTAACGCACCGGGCAATAACGTTGTTGAGGATGGTCGGGCTGGCGTTGCTGTCCACCAGGATGCCGACGCCGCTGCCAGTGGGGCTTGGCCCCGGCGCGGATGGGTTCTGTTTCAGGCCGACCACCTCGCCAATGTACGGTGTGGTATCGCCGTAGACATCCTGCAGGTACCAACGAGAATCGGACGGGGAGTAGACGACGCTGTAGTACCGCAGCAGGTCAGGCGCAGTAATCGCGTTGTTCGTGTCTTTGTTGTCGTCCGAGTCGGTGACGTAGACGCCGGTGTAGTAGCCGGGATCGTTCGTCGCCTTCGTGGAATCATAGGTGAACCCCCAGCAAGTAATCTCGTGGCCAGCGCCGTCGGGCCAATAGATGCCGAGGGTTACTCCGTAGTCGGCGCGGAGGTACACGTCGACGGCCCGCATGGCAAGCATCGTGTCGACGGTTTCTTCGATGTAATTCGTAGGATCGACGCCGGGGTAGAAGTTTCCGCCAGGGACATCAACCGTGGAAACGCCCATCCCTACAGTGGCATCGATGCCGGTGAACCACCAGTACCAGGCGTAGCTGCCCCAGCCGCCGTCGTCGGTCCAGTGATCCTGGAAGTACTTGAAGATGGAGTCGGCGCTGCTCATGCCGTTGACGGCGCCCCAGCCGGTCCAAGCGAGAATGTTGCTGGCCGCCGCGGCCCAGCACATCCAGTCGTCGCCGGAGCCTGGTCGGGTGTCGGACTCGGGGAGCTGCTTTTCCGCGTCGTACCATGTCCCGCCGTATTGGCTGGTGATCATGTAGGTGGTGCCTGTCGGGGTGGCATCACCGAGGCCGGCGTATGCAGACGTATCACCGTCATATCCGACGGCTGCCACCGACTGCGAAAGCTGTATTCCGGACGACGAAGGAATGCCGCTACCGGAAAGACCCGTGTGCGAGGTGCTGGCTGTCGAGGCGCCATAAACCGTATTGTTGACGATTCTGGCAAACGGGACCGATCCCATCGACTGGCCGGTGACTTGCGCATAGCCGCTGACATGAATGCCGCCGGATCCGTTGTAGGCGATCACGTTGTTTTCGATCGTGGCGCCGGGGACCTGATGGTCGGTGTTTACGGTGACCAACGGTGCGGTGGGTCCTGGCGTGGGCCGGGGCATGTCGAAACCGGTCGAATCGCCGGTGAGCGAGCCGGGGCCGACCACGATGCCCCAGCCACTGCAATTGGTGATCGTGTTGTTTTCCAGGAGGATTTGGCCCTGGTCGTACACCTGATTCTTGTCGCCAAGGTCGGTATAGTGAATCGCCGTTTCGGTCGCATCGATGCCGGAAACGCGAGTGGCGTTGGTCAAGATCACGCGATCGGTGAACGCGCCGACTGCGGCAGTAACGGTGAACAGCGGAAGGTGCGCGGCACTGACTGCGCCATTGATTGCGTTGGCAATCGCTTTCGCGATCGTGTCGGCGGAGTCGCTGGATTTGTAGGAGATGACCTGAGACTTTCCGTCGCCGCCCTTGTACACGTCATTGACCAGTTGGAACGACACGGTAACCGGCTTGTTGTTGGCGTCGACGCCTTCGACAGTAAAGGTCATCCCGGTCGGGATGTCCTTGCCATCGGGCACGGTGATGGCGATGGTTTCGGAGAGGCCGGTGAGGCTCATCGCGCCAAACAGATCGATGTTGCCGCTGACGCCGTTCGACGTCGCGGTGACGTTCAACAACCCGGCCGCTTCCGCGTTGTTGATGGCGGTGGCAATCGATGAGGCCACCTCGGAGGCGGCTTGGCCAACCGTGAAATAGACGGGAATGGCGTCGGGGTCGGCAGAACTGACGTTCCTCGGATCGAGAAGTTGGAACGTCCTTGTGTTGACGCCATCGCCGATCGTGAATTCGGTGCCATTGGCGATATCCGTGGCCGCCGGGATCGTCAGCGTGTAGCCGCTGCTAAGCCGATCGTTGGTGTCGATTGTCTGGGTAATCGTCGGATTGGTGTCGCCCTTCTTCCACGTTCCGAAGTCGCTGGCGAGCCGAATCTGGAGTTGGTAGTACCCCTGGGTGACGGCGCCGGAAGTTGTCGCAGCCGCCGGTGTGAAATCCACCAAGTTCGGCGTGGCGTTGGTGTACTGATCGCCGCGCTCGGCAAAGCCGACGATGACGTCGTCGACGAGGAACCCCTTGTGGGCGTTGTCGGCGGCGCGGAGGAACCCCGCGTTCGTCGCAGCGCCCGTGGCGCTCGAGGTGTATTGCGCGTCCGGCGTGGTTGCAATCGTGGGCAACGGTCCCGGATCGGTCACCGTGTGGCCAATGAGGTAGACCATGTCGCCGTCAACTTTGAACACGTCGGCGCCAACCGCAGCGAATTTGCCGTTGAGCGCGGCCGCGATCTGCTGAGCAACCATAGCCGCGGTCATGTTCGAGCTGATGTCGACCGTGGCCGTGCTGGTGGTGGCAGTGGTGCCATAGCCGTTGCCCTTCTTGGTAACGCTGGGAAAGACTTGGTCTTCGGCGGGCTGCTGGGTGAGGCCCTCGGCCTTGTTCAGCATCACGCGGTCTTTGTAATAGCGTGCAATGATCTCGCCAGTCACAAATTGCTTGTTCACAGCGTCGGCGACCAGTTCGGCGACCTCGGCGCTGGTTTCACCGGCTTGGATCGAGATCGGGATGTTGCCCGCGGCGCATTGGCCATCTTTGTCGAATTCAAACGTCTTCAAGGCATTGCCGGCCTTGTCGGTGATGGTGAACGTTTCGCCATCCTGGATGGAATCGCCGGCGACATTCGGCATGTGGAGGCTGATGCCCATGTCGAATTCGAAGGTTTCGCTGGTTCGGTCGCCCGGGCCGGTTTTGCCCGCGGCATAGGATACGGTGAAAGTATCTCCGTCTTCGAGCAGGTCGCCGTCGAGCGCGACGAGATCGGAGCCGGCGACGGCGACGGTGTTGGCCCATTGCCCGCCGGTGCTGAAATCGAATCGCAGCTTGACACTGCTCTGGCCGGCAAATCCGGCGAGCGAGAGTCGGGCTTCGCTCCAGACTCCATTGGTATTGGTGAGCGCGCCGAGCGAAACCCAAGTGATTCCGTCGGACGACGCGTACACCGTGGCGGCGTCCTGGCCGGCGTCCTTGTCCAAGGAGTAGTGGAAGTACAGCATCGGCTGGTCTCCGGCCGAGTACTGTGCGAGGCTGATTGCCTGGGTGACGATCGAGCCGTGAGCGCCGCCGGGCAGGTTGTAGGTGTTGTAGACAGAGCTGTTCGTCTTGTAGTCAATCGCGTTGGGTTGGCCGGCATTCTGTTCGAGTCCGAAGTAGAAGCTGGTGGTCCCGGTGTCTTGGGAGTAGCCGGTGTACGAGTCGGTCGTGGTGGCGTGCCACAGGTTGTAATCCAGAGTGGAGAAGGCCAGGCCGGAGGCGTTGGTGACGCCGGTCTTGATGGTCTTCGCTCCGTCGAGGAAGATCGGCTGCTTGGTGGCAGTGGTTACCAACACGCCTGTAGAAGGATCGGGCGCGGTGGCTACCTTGAGGGCGTAGAGATCGCCGTTCTTGGTGACGGCAAACACCATGTCCTTGTACGCGCCGCTTTCGACGTTGGCGGGGCCGACCGCTAGCCCGGTGAATGCGTTGTTCGCGCCGCTTTCGGGAGCGATGTAGGAAATGAGCACGGCATGAGCGGCGCCAATGTTTCCGTTGTCTTCGATCGAGTAGGCGCTGGTTTCGCCATTCCCGACCTCTTTGAAGGCGCGTGTGCTGTAGTTGACGATCTGGTAGAAGTAGCCGGTGTTCGTGACGCAATAGAGATTGCCGTTCAGGAACGCCATGCCGGTGATGAGGCCGTTGACATTGAGGGCCGCCACCGGAACGATGTTGGTCATGAGCCGCTCGTCTGCCCCGTTGGTGTCGTAAGCGGTTCCATCGTCATACATTTGGTAGAGAAGGTTACTTCTCGGCAGGCCGCCGATGTCGCTGCTTGACACCGGGTCGTTGCCGACCGCGTACATCGTGGTCATGCCGTTGTCGTTGGTGTACGTGACGGCTTCCATGTGAATGCCGCCCGCCTCGCCAGAATCGTCGCCGAGTACGGTCAGATCGGGGGAATGCTCCGCATCTACGAGGCCGTAGGTGACCAGACCGTCCGGGTTGTAGTCGATGAAGTTGAGGGGGTTTGCGGTATCGACTTGACCCACGAGGCCGGCGTAGTAGTTTGCGTCGTGCCCGTAGCTATCGGTTCCCGTCTGGTCGGTGCCGCGCGTGATGGTGTAGAGTCGTCCGTCCTTGCGCATGACGAGGTCGCCGTAGGTGATGTGGCGATTGTCGCCGCTGTCGGGCGTCCACGGCATGAGGCTCGTGCCTTCAACCGTTCCGGTGTACGGATCGACGACATTCAGTCCGGTGTCGCTAAGAACATACAACCCGACATCGTTGAGCTGATACGCCTGAGCGGCCAGATTGAGCGTCTTGGTGTCGGTTCCCGGGAACAGCGTGTAGGTCGCTGTGCCGGTGCTGCCGATAAAGTCCTTGGCAACCACGTTGGTTGTGCTTAGCGGCTCGTAATGCAGGGTGGTGTTCGAGGTGCCGTCGGCAGCAAGGGCGGAGCGTTCCGATGAGGTAACGGCGACGTAGTAGTAATGGCCTTCCTTCAGATAGATTGGGCCGATGTAAGCGTCACTGTTGCCATAGGAGCCGGACCCGAGGATGTCGCTCGCGCTGCCGTTGCCCAGGCCCGCGCGGTCATCGACGATGTTGGAGTTGCTGCCGGAGTAGATTAGCGTTCTCGCGCTGCCATTTTCCTCATAGACCCAAATCGTGACATCGGGGCGATTCAAGCCGTCGGCAAAGTCGAGGTCGAGCACGACGGGATAGACCGACTCCGAGGTGGTCACGTTGGCGATGTTCTCGATCGTGTTGCCGTAGTCGATGCTGAACTTGTACCAGTCGACGTCGGCCAAGTCCGACAGGTAGCCGCCGATGTTCAGCATGCCCTGGTCGGATTGCAGGAGGTTACCGGCCGCCTGCGCGGTTCCTACGGTATTGTTGGACCTTGTAACGGTGTTGCCTGGAGCCTCGGTGTCGTAGACGTCGGTCGTCAACACGGAATGTCCCGGCAGGCCGGAAACGTCGATGCCGGTGACGGCATAGCGGATATCGGCATAGGAAACCGTCGAGCCCGGATGCTCGTACGTGGGCCGCAGGCGGACCTGCAACTGATAGTGACCGCTGGTCTGGCCCACCTTGTCGGATGTCGCCGGAGCGCTGTGAACGCAAATGTAATAGGTGCGCTGCGAGCCAGCCGCGCCGGGCAGCACAACTCGCATGCCCGCGTCTTTCGGATTTGTGCTGTAGACGTCGGTGTAGCCCTCGCCCTTGTCCATGGCCAAGGCGCTGCCGGTGAAGCTGGAGGTGCGCCGCCAGTCATCGCTCGTGGCGATGACGTTGCCGCTGGCGTCGAGCAATTCGATGACGCTGTCCAACGAGGAAGTGGTGCGGTCGATGGCGATCCACAATTCGGTGCCGCCGTATCCTGTGAAGCTGTAGACGTCGACGTCGCCGGGGCGGTCGTAGGCGATGGTGCCGTGGACCTCGAAGCCCAGACGCAGGGTGTCATCGCCGCCCAGGATGTTGTTCGCCAATTGTCCCAAGTTCTGGGCGCTGGTGATCGCCTTGTTGATGTCGACGGTCAGTCCGGTGGCGGGCTCGGTCTCATTGACGACGCCCACGTTGCGATCGTTGCTGTACTGATCGAGGCTGATGCCCTGCCAGTCGCCGGCTTTGGCGGTGGTGGCGGAGTTGTCGGTGTCGCGCATCGGGTTGCCGCTTGGATCAACCCCGGCGCCGATGGTGTCATCGGCGAGAGAAGTCAGGATCACGGGGTGCCCTGCGGTGCCGAGCACTTGCAAGGTTCCGCCGATGCGATCGGTGATTTCCAGTGGGCGGCCAGAAGCGGTGAAGCCGGCCGTGGAGCCCTTGAGCTTGACGACCAGGCTCTGGGACAAGGTGCTTTGCAGTCGGAGACCGCCGTAGGTGTTTTCGTTGGGGATGTCGATACCGCCCAGCACGATGTGCACGATATCGGTGTCGTCCCAAATGCCCTCGGTGGTAAGCGTGCCGGAGCGAACGACCATTCCGTTGAGCGTATTGCCGGTCAGATGGTTGCCTCGAACCAAGGGACCGTAGTTGGCGTCGTAGGCGCTGTAGGCGTCGACGGAGCCGGTGCAGCGTCCCCAATCCGCGATGCTCAGGGAGTTGAGCGAATTGACGTCGAGCGAGATCGCCGCGCCTTGGTTGTCGCGAATGATGTTATTGACCAAGATCGGCTGCGAGAAGGTGCCGTAGATGACGGCAGCCTGCAGGATTTGTCCGCGGCCGTTACGGTCGGGGTCTGTGTCGTTGGCCGTGGTGCTGGCGGCGTTGTTCTCGAACAGCGAGTTTGCCACCCGGACAGTCGCCTGGCGCATTTCGATCGGCGCGAAGACGGCGAAGCCTCCCTCGATTGCCGTGCTGCCGCCGGCGTAGAACACGTCGGCATGATCGATGCTGCCGACGGAAGTCGGGTTGAAATAGATGCCGCCCCAATTGCCTGGGGCTGCGGACACCGCGGCGCCGTTGTTGGTTGTGTCAAAGCTTCCGCCGGCGCCATAGGTGTCATCCATCGTCGAGGTAAGAACGATAGGATAGGCGGCGGACCCTTCGGCGATAAACGTGGCGCCGAAGCCGGCTTCGATACGAGTGCCGGCGAGCTTGACGATTGCGCCAGGATCGATAGCCAAGCGACCGGGGATTTGCCCGGTTTGCCCGCTGAGGCCTTGGATTTCGACAGTCTTGCCTGTGGCGCTGAGGACGACCGACTTTGTGCGGGCGACCGCGCTGATCTTGAGTCCGGAGTTGGAGATTGCATCCGCGAGGGCATCGGCGACGGTGCCAAACTTGACCACGTCGACACGGACGCTGCCGGTTTGGACGCCATTGCCCGCCACGTCGATCTCGAACCGCTTGGATTGATCGCCGTCGCTCAGTGTGAAGTACTGGCCATCGACAACGTCCCTCAGCAGTTCGGGGACAACGATCGTGTTTCGGCCGAGGCCTGGAGGGCGCAGGTGCCGGTCGTATAGGCGGCCTCGCCGGCGCCGCCTGCGATCGTGAGGTTTTCCGAGACGACCAACACGGTTCCGACGTCATCGAAACGGGCCGACACATCAAGCTCTTCCAGACTGCCGCCAGCGACTGTGGGAGTACGGAGCGAGAGGCCGTTGATCGAGTTGTTCACCAACGTGTTGCCGCGCAAATCGGGACCTACGCGGGTGTAGTCGGCCGTGTAGAGCGTTTCGCCAAAGCCGTCGTGGAATTCGGACTCCGCCAGGCTGCGAGGATCGGCCGACATGGCGGCGTCCGCGCTTCGGGAGATCGTCGTGTGGGAGACCGTCGGCCGCGAG
>JAJFUI010000151.1 GCA_021372555.1 Planctomycetaceae bacterium
CCGATGTCGTCGAGCTTGCGCCGAAACAACGCCTTGTCGTACTGCTTGTCAGCAACAACGTGAATGGGCCGGGCCAAGCGTCCGCACGGGTCGATTTGAATCTGGTGATCGGCAGTGATCACACCGGTACGGAAGACGATCGAGGAGACGTGTCCCTCGCCCGTGGCTCGGAGGCTCATAATGAACCGCACCGCGCCAGGGGGAAGGTGTCGCTGGTTGTGATGCGGGACGATCGACGGGTTGAACAGCGCCGCTGACTCAATCGAGTACTCCGCGGTCAAGTAGGACCCGATCAGCAGGCAGCGATTGTGCGAGAGCTCGTCCGACATATCGATCATCGCCATCGCCGCGCGGTAATTCTCTTCGAACACGGTGGCAATGTTCCCATGACGGGCACGGAACTTCAGGAACACCTCGGTTAACAACTGGTCAACCTGCTCATCGCTCAGGCCGCCGACGCATTCGACAACGCTACGAATCCTCGCCTCGCCGCCAGGGTCGAAGAACCGAGTGATGACGCGGCGCATATCTTTGGTGAAGGTGACCGGCAGACGCCGGACGCTCAACGAGTTGCGGCCGCCATTGCGGCTTGTTGATCGGGACATGATACCTTGGTCAGAATTATTGATGCCGATATTGCCATTGATCCGTGTTCAACCGCAAACAAGGCTGTTCCAACCGAGTTTGCTGGCTGACTGGCCGCGACATGGCCCATTGGCAATACAGGACCCAATAGTCGTTCAGCCATCGTCGTTGTAGCACTTACTCGTCCAGCAAGGCTATGTCCTCACGCTTCCCTGCTCGCGGAGCACGGCACGTACGCAGGTAGCCCAGCACGTCGGAGAGTTGAGCGGTGGCCAGGGCCAGGCAGGTGTCCGCGCCCCCATAGTAAAGACGAATTTTACCTGTGGGCTTGTCCAGAATCCAGCCGCAGGGAAACACGACGCCATTCACATCGCCCTGACGTTCATACGGGGTCTCGGGTGCGAAAACCCATTCATCGCTTCGTCGAAGAACCCGGCGTGGATCCTCCAGGTCAAGCAAAGCGAGTCCAAGACGGTACAAACAACCACCAGCGGTCACTCGGACGCCATGGTAAAGGATCAGCCATCCGTCGGGCGTCTCAAGAGGAGGAGGGCCTAGGCCGATTCGGTTGGCGTCCCACCACGCGCCGCGCCGTGCGTGCAAGAGGAGTTGGTGCTCGCCCCAATGAATCAGGTCGGGCGAGAAAGAAAGCCAGATGTGGGCGCCCGAGCTGCCCGCGGAAACTGGCCGGTGAATCATCGCGTACCGATTCCCGAAGCGACAGGGAAAGACGGCCGCGTCCTTGTCCTCGGGGGGCATGACCGCGCCGAGCCGCGAAAAACTGACGAAGTCCGTCGTTCCCGCCAGGGACACCAGCGGTCCGCTGTGCGAGAAGGCCGTGTAAGCGATAATCCACTGGCTGCGGTCCTCGTCGACCCACGTCACACGAGCGTCTTCCACGCCCCACTCTTCTTCCGAGTAGTTTGCGGGGTCGGGTGGGAAACTGGGCTTGGAGTCGATTCGCCAGTTCGACACGCCGTCGCTGCTCCGGGCCACGGTGAGATGCGAATGTCCCCGGCGGTCTTCAACGCGGACGAACAAGACCGTTTTATCGCCCGACTGACACGCGCCAGCGTTGAACACCGTGTGGGCCGGATAGGGCCAGTCTCGGGCTGTCAGGATGGGGTTGTCGCCGTGACGCTGGAACAACTCCGTGTGTTGATTCGGGGTTTCCGGTTTTCGTTCCACGTTGCATGGTCCTTGCAGTTCAATTCCGTCCACAAATAGGCCAGTGTTGATTCGGCTCCCTGGTTCCGATTTGCGCCCGACCGTTGGAGCCCATCGGCGCAGGCGCCGCAGTTAGTGTCGGCAAGTGACTGGCCAAGACTGTTTCGTCCATGGAACCACGCGTGCGCGCGACGAAAGACCTCCAGGTACTTCTTGTCTCCAAGCACATCGAAAGCAGCGAGCGCCGCCTCGGCCATCGTGGCGGCCTCGACCGGCTGCTGATCATAAAGCGACTTGTCTTCTCCATGCGAATACCAATCGCTGTTTCCGATCGGCCAGAAGAAGTTTTCGACGCTGGTCTCGCGGTCCAGGAAGTCGAACGACGCTTTCGCCACGACGAGGAACTCTTCCTCCGGCCAGCAACGGGCGGCAGCAAACAGCGCATGCGGCAGCACCGCATTGGCGTAAGTCATCCGCGACTCGAACCAGGACCAATCCGGCCGCTTTGAACGATGGTAGCAGGTCACGAGCCGCCGCGCCGCAGATTGGGCAACTTCTTCGACCTCCTCAACGTTCTTTGTTCCCGAGACCGACAAATGCTTCCATGCCATGATCATGTACGCTTGCGCCCGCAGGCTCCGCAAATCGGCCAAGACGGGCGTCACTGCGTCGATCAACTCCCGGGCTAATTCGCGGTATCCGTCAGGCAGGCTGCTGCCAAGCACTTCGGCCAGAGCGAGCACGGCCTGCCCCTGGCTGTCACCCGTGCCTTCGGCGTCCAGCCAATCGCGCTGATAGCTCATGAAGTTGTGGAAGCCCCGCGCAGGGCAACGGGCGTGCTCCAAGAAGCTCAAATACGTTGTCACCCGGCTGAGCAAGTGCTCCCCCGGTTGCTGCTCCCAGAGCCGTGTGCACAGCCGCAAGGCGCGAGCGTTGTCGTCGGTGGTGTAGCCACTCTCCCGCCGCGGAACGTTATAGATGGCATGCTGGATCAGTCCGGTTGAGTCCGTCATGCGATCCAAGTGGTTCAAGGCGATTCGGTTGCTAACTTGCATTACAGGCCTCCGTGGATGAGTTGGCGGTTGAGGATGCCCGGCGATTAAGCCACTGGCGGCTTGCCCTGGTTTCCGCCGCCACGCCGTCGAAGACATCCAAGTACTGCTGGCCGACGCTTGGCCAGAACATAGGCTTCGCGTATCGATACGCTCTTCGCCGCGTTTGCATTCGGAAGGCCGTGTCGCTGAGGAATCGCAGTGTCGCATCCGCCATGGCGGCGCTATCGCCAAAAGGCACGAGCAGGCCGCGCCCATCGGCCAAGACTTCTTCGGCATAGAGGTAAGGGGTGCTGACGACCGCGCCGCCCGCCGCCAAGGCGTACGCCAATGTGCCGCTGGCAATCTGGTCCTTGCCCGGATAGGGCGTGACGTAGACATCGCACGCCTGCAAGTGCCAGAGCAAGTCCGCAAGGCTAAGATACTTGTTAACAAACCGCACATTCGCCCCAACACCCAAATCCTCGGCCATCTTGACCAAGCTCTCGCGGTAGACTTCGCCTTCCTGACGCTTCACCTGAGGGTGCGTGGCGCCAACGATTAGGTAGATCGCATCCGGAAACGCCGCCACAATCCGGGGCATCGCGTGAATCATGTATTCCAAGCCCTTGCCTCGGTTGATGAGCCCAAAGGTGCAGATGACCGGGCGGTCGGCAAGTCCCAGACGCGCCTTGTGCGTGCCGTCGCGACGATAGGGGACCTCGGGCACACCATGAGGAATTACCTGGACGTAGGACCCCGATACGCCGTAGACTGTCGCCAGCAGCGCCGCCGCGACATTGGTCATGACCACGATGGCCCGGCTGCGAGTCGCCAAGGTCTGGATGATCCGCCGTGGCAGTGGATCCGGCTGGGTTAAGAGCGTGTGAAACGTTGTAACGATGGGCTTGCGGCAGTTGCGCACAAAATCGAGCACGCGGCTGCCCCAATCGCCAGGATAGAGACCGAATTCGTGCTGCAAACTCACCACGTCGCAGGGACCATCGTTCGCTGCTTCCGCGGCCAGGCGGTAGGCATCGCCGCGGCCGTTATCGATGACGTGGACCACACGAGGGTCGTCGTAGCGAAGGTCGCGAGTCTTCTGAATGGCCGCCACCGAAGCCCACGGTTCGGGCGCCACCAAGTCCACGGCGTCAGCGGAATCTCGGGTGAACGTTGCCAGTCCGCACGCTTCCGGCGGATAGGTCGAAACAAAGAGCGGTCGAACGGTATTCATAAGTCACCTCTTGGGTTATTCCCTGCGCGAGGCAGGGCCGGCATACGTTCACTCACAGGTTCTTCTTCATGTTCGCGGTGCAGTTACTCGTGGGTTTGCGTGGACAGATACAGCGGTACTTTTTGTTTGAACACAAAAATCAGGGCACCCTCTGTTCCAATGCTGCCATTGCCCTGTTTAATGCCTCGGCAGTCTTCCGTTATCGCTCAGAACTCCTTTCGATGCGTCTTGTGATGCTTTATACGCCGACGACAACCGGTTCGGCATGGACCGCCGTTTCCGTCGCTTGGGTTTTCTCCAGACGATCCTTGGCGCGTTCGACTTCCTGTGGCGTTCCGTGGAGGAGCAGGAGAAACTTGCCGGCCTTCACGTGAGCCTCGTATTGCAGGACACTGTTCTTTGGAATGCCGATGCTGACCAGTGCGGCGCCGAGGGCACTGAGCCCACCCATCACGGCGGCGCCTTCGAGCGCGCCGACGATCCACATCACGAGCGGTCCCGCCACCAACAGCGGACCAACGCCCGGGATGAAGAAGAACGCGGAGCCAAAGAGCATTCCCCACAGGCCGCCCCAGAACGCGCCCATTTTCCCCCAGTACATCATGCGGTCGCCGGCGTTGTAGTACCCGACGACATGCTCATCCGTATGGTAATCCTTGCCGACGATCGACAACTTCTTCATGTCGAAGCCGTCCTCCTGGAGTTGGCGAACGGCATTCTCGGCGTGGTGGTGAGAACCAAAGATAGCCACGACGGAGTTTTGTTTGGACATTAGTGGATTCCTCTTTTGTAAATGCTCGCTTGAAGAAAGACGACGCTCAGTTCTTGTCTCTGCCCCTGGGTTGGTCCTGTTTCGGTCCTGCCGACGGCGGCCCCTCCTGATCCTTACCGCGAGGCTGCGGGGCTTGGCGTTCGACCCGCGGCTGCGGTGCGGCCCGTTCGACCCTAGGCTGTGGTTGTGGCGTGGCCCGTTCGACCTTAGGCTGCGGTTGTGGTCGCTGCCGTTCGACCTTGGGCTGCGGTTGCTGTCGCTGCCGTTCGACCTTGGGCTGCGGTTGCTGTCGCGGTTGGTCGACCTTGGGCTGCGGTTGTGGTCGCTGCCGTTCGACCTTGGGCTGCGGCTGCTGTCGCGGCTGGTCGAGCGGCACCCGGCTCGCCGTGCGTTGTTGCGGTTGCCCTGGTGTTTGATTTACTCGCGGCTTGGCAGCCACATTGGGATCCAACCTCGGGGCCTCGTACGACTTCGGCGGGATACGGCCCTTGCTGAGCCTGGCGTCGGGTCGCGCCACGATCGGAGATCCCGGAAGTCTCACTTTGGCCGGCGCGAACGTGCTGCCGCGCGTTCCCGCTGGGCCACCGACCGCGTTGTTTTCCAGCAGTTGCCGCTGTTGACGGAATCGTTGGACGTCTTGCGCCTGCCGAGCAAGCCTTTGTCGCTCAACCTGGTCCACCGGCTGGAATCGTACCGAACTGTTTGGGTTCCTTCGGAACTGGTCAAGCGGCGCGGCGACCAGAGAACTCCTCGCTCCCGGTTGCACCGCACGCGCGGCCATGGCTCGTTGCTCCGCCCAAGTGTGCGGCGGTCGCAGAGCCTCGTGATTGCGGCGGTTCAAGAATTCCGCCTGTTGCCGTTGTTCCCAGCCGCGGTCCTGGCGATGCTGCCAGCGGTCGTAAGCGTAGATCGGATCGTAGCCATAGCGACCGGAGTTGTACGAATACGAGGGGTAGAAGCCGGCGGCTTGATAGTTCGGGGCGTAGTAGTCGCCGAAATAGTAGTGTTGGTATCGTGGCCGCACGAAGAGATGATTGGTGAATACACCCAGGTCGATCACCGTCGTCGGCGAATAGGAGAAACCTCGCCTGCCGTACACGCCGGCGCCAAAATACACTGGCGCGAACAGTACACCGCGGCGGTCGAGGGAGTAGTCCCAGTAGCCGTCGACAAAAACGTAACCACGCGGAGCCCAGACGTAGTGCGGGGGAACCCAAAGCCAATTCGGCTGTGCGGCCGCCCAGAAACCGGGACGCCAAGCATAACGGCCCTGCTGCCAGACCCAACAGCCGGGCAGCCAAGTCTGGTCGGCCGAAGATGCGGCGATGTTGGGACCGGCTTCAACTGTGGCGGGCGGCTCGGGCAGGTATTCCACCTCGCTCGCCTTGGCATCGGCCCAGTACCCGGAAGTCCATTGATAGCCTTGCGCAGATTGGACCCAATAGCCCGGCACCCACTGGCGGCCCGGCGGCAGATCGCGCCAGACGCCGCTGACCCACAGAAAATCGTTCCGATCCTCGTCCCAGCCCCAGTAGCCAGGAATCCAGGCGACGTTGTCCCCCTCCGGTCGTTGTTCCGGCGGGAGTTCTTCGATGGCGGCCGGCGGCGCTTTCGGCGCCACGATGCCCGGCACCGGATCGAAGGTCACGGTTTCCGCGAAGGCCTCGTGAACCGGCCCACGCGTGAGCACTTGCACCCCTTGCTCGGCACTGGCCGGGCCCGACGGCGCGGGCGTTGCCGGCGGTGCCGATACCGCCTTGTTCAGACCATATTCCACAACCAGTCCCGCCAATGCGGTGGCCACGCACCATTTGAAGAGATGACGCACTCTCATGCTAGCTCCCTTTTGTGAGATCGAACCCATGCAAATAGTCTCAGATAGTCGCCTGTTTATGTTCCCGATAGAGCACACCGTCCGGGCTGCCACGTTTCATCCGGCGTAACTTCGATGTTCAACTCGACCCGCTCGGATTGCGACTGCGAGGCTTCAAACGCCTCCATCACAGCGGCTAGCGCCAGTTGCTTGACGTGGTGCGAGTCGGAGCGGCCATGCACAATGACTCGCCCGTTCACGGTCTCGACGTGCAGGTTCCGGACGCGGCCGCCGGTCCGCCGCGCGATCGAACATTCCAGGCGGCCGTTTTGTTCCGCCAACGTGAAACGCAGTTTTGGATGGGCGAGTATGCCACGGAGCCTTTTCGCCAGCCGATCGGGCGCCAGCGGCTTGAGTTGGTAGTCGCTGACCGGAAACCGTGCGACAGCTTCCAAAAGACGAAGATCGCGACACGACGTTAGGACTATTACGGGAACGGTCGCAAGCTGAGCGGCCTCGCCCATGATTGCGAGGACCCCGTCGCCGCCACCCCACGGCAACTGCGGTTCGAGCACGAGCACGTCCGGGACGCGCTCGCACAGCCGCGTAATGCACTCGATGCCACTGACTGCCGCAACTATTTCGATGCCCACCTCCGAAAGAGGCTCTCCATAGAATAGATGAAGCGACGGATCCGGATCCGCCATTAAGACTCGAATGGGCGTGGACCCATTCGACCACGGTTGAACCAGAGCTTCACTATTCACGACAGCGACCCTCCTTGATTTTGTCAATTCCTACGCAACGCGACAGAGATTCTGGCGATAGACACGTTCTCGTCACTCCCAGAAGTGCCTTCGTCTGAGCCCATGCCCCAGGAAAGAGAGCACGGCGAGAATAATGAAGATGACGAAGAGTATCTTCGCCCCTTCCCACGAAAGAGCTGCCACTCCTCCAAACCCAAGAAAGGCAGCGATGAGAGCGATCACCAGAAACACGATACCAAGCCGTAACATGTCAAACCCTCCTTCGCAAACAATCGGGCCAGGCCGGGGAAGCGCCCGCACGGCGGGGCTCCGTACTGGAACGGGAAATCGCCCGGTGGACTTCAGCGACCGACACCACGACCGCGACGCAAAGCAGTGAACTACCCGGTATGGGTAAGAAGAGACCAATGAACGCCGCGCCCAGCATGGCGCTGGTGTACCTGGGGCCGTAGCGATTCTCCAGTTGCCGGCACCCCTTCTTTGCCCGGGCGGCGCCCCGCGCCCATGCCGTGCGAGGCAACACGCTGGCCTTGACCATCCAACATTTCTGTGTCCGGTCCAATGTAGCTACCTCCGCCACCATTTGTTGTGAACTTCGCATTTCGTGTGCGGGCACTCCGGGCGCCCGTCACTCCCGCTTCGCAATGGACACAATGTGGCCAGCAGTCAGCACGCCGATCGCAAAACCCACGATCAACGCCCCGAACAAGAGGGCCGCGTTTGGCATCGTGACCTTTAGGAATAGCAGCTTCGTTTCGACGGCTTGCGTGTTCTGCAGGATCACGACCAGGGCCACCAAGGCGATCACGGCAATGGCCACGATCTTCACTTTGTTAGTTGTTGCGTTCACCATGGTTTACTCCGGCCGGCGCCTTGGTCTTGCCGGCCCGGTCGCCGGCTTTCACCCGGGCGTCTGGCCCGAAACCTTGCACTTTGTCTTTGGCCCTTTGCGCATCGGCGTGGATTTTGCCTTCGTCAACAGTAAATGTGGCGTTGGGCTGTTGGGCCGCGTTGTTCGTTGACACCCGGAACCAACCCTGGAAAAAGCCCACAACGACGATGCCGACTAGGAGAAACACCAGCACAAACACTAGGCTTTTCATGGCGCACACCTCGAAAGAATAATATTCCCTTACTGCCGCAGCGACGATCAGGAATTCTCCGACGCGTTCTCTGCGTTGCGGAACGCTCTTCCCGTGCTCACAGGCGTCCCATCAGGAGCAGTACGAGCAGGACGATCACAATCAGTCCCAGCCCGCCACTGGGGCCATAGCCCCAGTTTCTGCTGTGAGACCAAGTCGGCAACGCGCCCAGAAGCATCAGAATCAAGAGCACAATCACAATCGTGCCGAGCATTCTAGTTCTCCTTCGCAACAGTCGCCTAACGATCGCCTTCACATCGACCGCTTGTCGTGCAGTTCCGCCTGGATCTGCTTTCTTCTTCCGCCCAGCCTCGTCGCGGACCGGGCCTTGGTCCTCTGGAAGTTTGCCTGCTCCTTCTTTCTTGCGATCCCCCGTTTCTCCTTGCGGATCTCCGCGGTGCGCTTCCCTTCCGGGCTGCGCCGGATTGCCCTCGCAATGTCCGCGGCCTTGCCTTCTTCCCTCCGCTTCTCCTTCCTCTGTTTGCTTATTGCCGACCTCTTCGCCGCGAGTGCATCGAGTTTTGCGAAGATCAATTGCTTTCTCTTGCTGGTCCTCATTAGTTCTTCTCCATTTCACGGGGTTGACGGTTTCTGAAGTTACGAGCGGTGGTAACGCAAATGGCCGGTGCCCCCTCAGGCGAGCTGGCCGACCTCGGCCCAAATCCGTTCCCACACCTCCCCGCGATGCACTGGAACGTCCGGATCGACGTCGAAGCCCAGCCTCACTGTCGTACCTTGAATACCCAGCACCGTAACCTTCAGGAGGCGATGAAACCCATCGTCCCCGCCGACCACCACCGGCTCCTGGCTCCTCCTCGATAGAATCAACACGGCAAAACCTCCGCTGTTTGTGATGGAACGCCTAATCCGTTGCCGCTCCAATTGCTCGCGGGTACGCCGCTGGCGAGCAGGAACACCTGCACCACCGTGCCTGTCGTGAAGACTTGCACCACGGTGCCCGAAGTCGGCTCCACTTCCGCGGTCGCTTCGCGGACCTCGACTCCGGTAATTCTCTTGATCTCCTCACGCAAGGTGTCGGCCGAGTCACTAAACAACTGCCGATGAAACTCCTGCACCTGAGCGGCGCCGGCCGGACTTTGGGCCAGCGCCCTCTCGGCCGGCGACAAGGCCCCGTGCAGCGTGATCACCAGCGTGTTCTCGCTCAGGATCACGGCCACGGATTGGGGCGTGTGGCCCGTTCGCCGCTGCTCGAACGCACTAGCCGCTCGGGCGATCTGCTGCGCCACGCTCGAATCGAGCTTCTCCATCGAAGCGCCCTCCCGCACTGATTGTGAATGCCCTACATCGACAAGAACAAAAAAAGCCGACGTGGCGGAACACCCGAGGGTCTTCCACCACGTCGGCTTACTCTCGAACGAGCCCCCCGGCACAGCCGGGTTGCTCTTCATCTAGTCATCCGACAACATCACTGGAAAAGCACCGCAAGCATTCTCGCCGCGCTCCACCAGTACTGTCATCGTACGACGCCGCCCAGGGAAAGCAATGGGCACTATTGCCGTTCCTCCCCATTTGGTATCATTTTAACTTGGCTACGGGCAGAATCTGACGACTCGTGTTTCGTCAACCAATGCGGGCGTTCGCTGGGACACTCTTCCAGCCAGGGGAAAACGATGAAGACCCAGGGCGAAATCGAAGCCGCCATTTGTGAAGGCGTCAGCCGCTTCGAGCAGGACTACATGGGCCGGGGCCCCAAGGACATTTACGCCCACCTGCTCGGCGATCTCCTCGTGGTTCGTCTTCAAGGCGTATTGACTGCGGCCGAACAACATCTGGTCAAGTCGCTTTCGGCCGATAAGGGGCGGGACCTGTTGAAGCAAGTGCGGACCCATCTGATCGAAACGGCCCGCCCGGTCATGGAAGCGATGGTCCAGGAGATCACCGGCGTCAAGGTGCTCACCCTGCACCACGATATCAGCACCACAACCGGCGAGGAGGTCGTTCTCTTCACCCTTGCCGAGTCGCCCATTCTCCGCGACGCAAAGAAGAAATAGCGGTTCCCATCGGAAAGCGACAAAGCTTACTTGCTGCGTGACATTCTCGGCCCGCCGGCCTTTGGGATCGCGCTAGGTTGCGCCTGCCAAACCCTAAGCAACTCGGTCGCCGTTCCCTTCAACGAGCTGTGATGAGAGAGCCTGTGGAGCAAGCTCGATCATTTTGATAAAATGACTGCAAAGACGATCGAAAACCAATGTCGGAAGGCCGCAATCCGATTCGTACATAGCAGTGAGGCGCAGCTCGCCTCTGAAATGGCAGCATCCATTCGCTGTCCCTTGCGGCTGTAGCATCCATCCTAATTCTTTGGGAAAGCCAACATGACGCAATGGTACGAAACACTTTTTGCCAATTTCGGCAAATCTTACGACAAAGAGTGCTTCACCCAAGGAACCTTGGGCGAGGTGGATTTTGTTGAGCGGGAACTTGGGGGTGACCGGTCCAAGCGAATCCTGGACATTGCCTGCGGCACGGGGCGGCATGCCATCGAACTAACCAAGCGAGGCTACCACGTTGTCGGCTTCGATCTCTCCGAAGGCCAGCTTCGCCTTGCACGAGAAAAGGCGGCGGCGGCCGGTGTTTCTGTCGACTTTCAACGTCGAGATGCGACGCAGCCCCACTTCCGACAAGAGTTCGACGCAGCCATCATGTTCTGCGAAGGCGCATTTCCGCTGATGGAAACCGACCAGAAGAACTTCGCCATTCTCCAACACGCCGGCACAGCGTTGCGTCCCGGCGGCAAATTGCTGCTGACGACGCTCAGTGCCTTGTTTCCGTTGCTTCACTCGGTCAAGGACTTTTTTGACGCCAAGGCGTCAGGGGCGACAACCGACAAGCTAACGTTTGATTTGATGACATTCCGCAACCGTGCCGAATTGGCGTTCACCGACGATGCGGGCCAATCGCAAACGATCGATACGGATGAGCGGTTCTACACGCCCGCCGAAATGCGTTGGCTGTTGCAGACGGCCGGATTTGCCAAGGTGGACATCTTCGGCTGTCACATTGGCCAGTTCAGCCGCGAGCACGCGCTCACCCATGACGATTTCGAGATGCTCGTGGTGTCGGAAAAGGGCGAATGACATTGTTGCGCTCGAAGGAAGCCGTGAACCAACGCACCTCGCAAGGATCGTTGCATCAGCCGATCGGGCTTTACGTGCATGTGCCGTTCTGCGTAAGCAAGTGCGCGTATTGCGACTTTGCATCGTACGCGGGACGCGAGGCGGATATCCCGCGCTACGTGGATGCCGTTGTCCGCGAGATTACGCGCCGCGGCGCGGAAACTGGCCACCCGATTGCCGATACGATTTTCCTCGGCGGGGGCACGCCCTCGCTTCTCGACGAGGTCCAGGCAACAAGC
>JAJFUI010000158.1 GCA_021372555.1 Planctomycetaceae bacterium
CACCACCGTTGCGGCGGCCGAACGCGGTTGGAACGATCTGCTCGGAAGGATTGAGATTCGGACTTCCGATTCGGCGATCCGCGAGATGTTTTACACGGCGTTATACCATGTCGGCAGCGCGCCGACGCTTTTCAACGACGCTGACGGAGGGTATTGCGGCCTCGATCATAGCGATCACGCGGCGGCCGGCTTTCAGAACTACAGCACCTTCTCGCTCTGGGACACGTTCCGCGCGGAACATCCGCTGCTGACGATCGTTCAGCCGCAACGCGTCGATGATTTCGTCAACTCGATGCTGGCCCACTACCGCGAGTTCGACCAGCACCTGCTGCCACTTTGGTCCCTGGCAGGCAACGAAACGTGGTGCATGATCGGCAACCATGCCATTCCGGTCATCGCCGACGCCTATCTAAAAGGCTTCCGCCGCTTCGATGCAGAAGCCGCTTATCAGGCGATCCGTGCGACCTCGATGCAGGATCGCAATTTTCTGGGCGAGTATCGCAAGTTCGGCTACATCCCATCGGACAAGAAGAACCGCAAGAAGCAGTCCGTCTCGCGAACGCTCGAATACTGTTATGACGACTGGTGCGTCGCGCAGATGGCCGCGGCGTTGGGCAAGACCGAGGACGCCATGCTGTTCGCGCGAAGGGCGCAGAATTACCGGAACGTGATCGATCCGTCGGTCGGATTCGCCCGCGGCAGACTGCTCAATGGCAAGTGGCGCGAGCCGTTCCAGCCCAACGAACTGGTTTGGGACGACTACACCGAGGGCACGGCTTGGAATTACACCTGGTTCGTGCCTCACGACGTGCCGGGCCTGATTGGATTGCTTGGCGGCGATCAGGCGTGCGTGGCGAAGCTCGACCGGATGTTCGCGGAGGATTCGCACGTGGTGGTTGTCGGCAGTCCGGACGTGACTGGACTGATCGGCCAGTACGTCCACGGCAACGAGCCTTGTCACCACGTGGCCTATTTGTACTGCTATGCCGGCGCTCCGTGGAAGACGCAGCAGCGCGTCCGGCACATTATGACCACGATGTACAACAACACGGTCGACGGGATGTGCGGCAACGATGATTGCGGCCAGATGTCGGCCTGGTATGTGTTCAGCGCTCTGGGGCTGTACCCCGTGAACCCGTCGTCGAGCGTCTATGTGCTCGGCAGCCCACTGGTCGATCGGGCGACGATCCACCTGGACGCCGACTTCCACAAGGGCCGCGAGTTCTCGATCATCGCCGAAAACAATTCGCCGAAGAACGTCTACATTCAGTCGGCGACACTCAACGGCAAACCGCTCACGCGCGTCTGGCTAAGCCACGTCGAGATCGTCGGCGGCGGTGAGTTGATTCTAAAAATGGGCCCTGAGCCGAACAAGTCCTGGGGGCAACGTCCCGAGGATCGCCCGCCGGCCAGCGCATTCCATAGGTAGGGTGGGTCGACGTCGCCCTACCGTCCGCTAGCCGGCCTTCACCAGTTCTGGGTGTTCCGCCTTGAGCCAGCTCACATAGTCGCGATAGAGCCGGGTCGCGTCGGGGTGGCCGGCCGGCGCCTTGCTGCCGGGCTGGTTAAAGAAACCTTGATACTGGTAGATCGTCACGACGTCGACGTACGGCGAGACGGCTTCCAGTTGCCGTTTGATTCGCTCGAACGGGGCGGGAATCAGCGGAGTGGTCGTGACATTTGGCTGACCTTCCCAGCGAAATACCTCGATGTCGGCCCACAGCGCCCGTTGCGGAACCTTGTCATGCACGCGGCGCAGCTTTTCGAAGATTGCCGCGCTGGTGTCGAGCGCCCCTTTGCGGCAGCCGACCTCGTCTTGATAGGCGACAATGTCGGCCTCCAGCCGCTCTAGCTGCTTGGCGAACTTGTCGTCGCACGCGGCGTTGTGCGTCCCGTACGGAGCGATGAGGATTTTGCCGCCGGGCGTCAGCCGTCGGGCTTCGCGGCCGTAGTTGTTGACGTACTGGATGTACTCTTCGGTGAAGTAGGGAACCAGCCCGGTTTCGTCGGGCAGATACCACCCGTGGAAGCTCTTGTGATGGCCGTACTGTTGGGCCACCTGCCCCATCACCTTGAACCTTTCCTTGGCACGCTTGGCATCGACCATGCCCGCGTCGTCGAGCCAGCCGCCGTGAAAGCCGGCGCTGATGAAAAACTTGACGCCGTACTTGTCTGCCGCCGAGAGCATGGCTTCGATCGGGTTGTCGCAGACCAGCTCCTTGGCTTTCGGCGCCAGCGGCGTGTTGAAGAACGCCTTGCCGCCTTCGACCGTCGCCAGCAGCACGAGATACTGCATGCCGATGTCGGCCACTTCCTTGACTGCATACTCCCACTGTTCGCGGGTGAACTTCGCGCAGGCATCGTTCCAATAGAAGTGCCGGCGGTCGCTCCAAAGCACGCTGATCCAACTGCCGCGGATCGGTTTCGTCTTGCCCCTTGGCGGCTGCGTCGCTTCGTCGCCCCACGACGGCGCGGCCGCCATCGTTGCCGCAGCCCCAAGAAGCCCAAGGAAACCGCGTCGGGAAGGGTTGGTGTTGCTAGTCATCGCTGATCCTCGGATAGCTGAGCAGATGATTGGGTTGTGCCCCCTCATCTTGCCGGCCCGAGGTCCATGCTCCACGCTTCGAGGCCCTTCGCCGTCGCGACAACGAGCGTGGGCCGGCCGCCGATGTCGACGGTGGCAAGGCCCTGCAACGCCTCGCCGTAGTTGAACTTGTCGATCGGCGTGCCGTCGGCCGCGATGATGTGAATCGACCCGTCGGGGCCGGGCAGGAGCCACTGGCTGGGACCGTCGCGGAGCACGCGGCCGGTGATGATCGGTTCGATCGGTTGCGGGGCCACGCCTTCCGGAAGTGGGTATTGCCAAAGCTCCTCGCCAGCCAGCGAAAAACCAACGGCCACGTCTCTGCCGAGGGCGATCGGCGCGATGCCGCACCAGAGCGACTGGCCCTCGCCGCGGAGATCGGCCGCGGCGATGCGGCGCAGTTGCCGGCCGGAAACGCCGATTTCGCCATGGCTTGCCCCGCGTGCGTCGATGCCTGTCAGCGTCTCGCCACCGGTCGCGCAGAGCAACTCGCGCGGGCCGTTCTTGTGACGCGTGCCAACCGCAAGGCTGGAGACATTGGCGGCGGCACGATTCGACCAAAGGCGCTTACCGTCGAGCGTTGCACTCTGAACGCCGACGACGCCGGCGTAGCTGAGGAACAGTCGAAGTTGTCCGCTGCCGTCGAGATCGCCGAACTGCACGTCGGTGATGCCGCTATGCGGATGCTGCAGCGCGTCGGCCGGATAGTGAGCGACCGGTTTCCAGTTCTCGTCGAAGACGTGGCATCGCTGCTGCTGCCAGAAGAAGGCGACCACGTAGCGGTGGCCGTCGGCGCCGGACGCGGTCCGCAGGCAGCCGATCACTTCCTGGGGCGCGAGGTCCGGCTTGTGCCGGGCGATCACCTTGCCATCGAGCCCTACCTCGGCCAGTGAGGTCCACTCGTCGGTCACCAGCAGCCGGGCGCCAGCGCCACCGCTAAGGACGACGATGTTGCCCGGCGACTTCAGCTCCGTGCACCGCCAGAGCGGCGTCAGCTTCAGCCGTGACGGCTGGGTCCGTTGACCGATCTTGGCTTCCGGCAGCGGCACCTCTTTGGTTGCGGTGGTCTTGCCGCTCTCGGCCGGCTCTTCCGGCTGATCGGCGAGCTTGGCGTATTGGCCGAGGAAGTTGAGCTGGTCCTGATACTGTTTCTGCGCCTCGGCGGAAATATCGCCGCCGGCCAGGGCTTTATCGAGTCGTTGCGGCAGCGTCTTGGCCAGTTCGCGAGTGACGCCCTCGCAATGTTGGACGATGCCCTTGTCGTCAAGGATGAACGTCGACGGCGGTTCGGCGAGCTTAAAGGCGGCGGCGGCCTGCTTGGGATCGCGCAGCAGCGGCACGTGAACCTTCAAATCCTGCATCGCCTGGGTGACGTCGCTGTTCTTGAGTTGGGGAGGATCGAGGCACACGGCGTAAATCGCGACCCTCGGGTTGTTCTTGTATCGCTGAAAGACTTGCTCCAGGTCTTGAAGGTTCTGCTTGCAGTCGAAGCCGATCGACCAGAAATTGAGGACTGTGATTTTGCCGGCCATCGTTTCGGAAGTCACTGGTTTTCCGGCAAGATCGTGGAACTCGAACTGCGGCGCTTTGTTCTTTAGGAGTTGGCCCATGTGCGGCGGAATCAGGTAATCCACGGTCTTCGCGTCTTTCGGCGCCTCGAACGCGAAGGCGGTGGGATCGACCTTCACGTCGATTGCAGCGCCCGGGAAGTCGGCCACCACCGAGAGCGTGTCGATCGGCTGTTCCTGGCTCAGCATATTGCGCAGTTCGTCGGTGGGCAGCACAACTCGGCGAAGCAAGAACGTCTGCTGATCGATCCAGAAGGTGGTCGAGCCAACGGTGTCCCGATTGACTTTCACGCGGTAGCATTCGTGGCCCTCGATGTCGCCGGATTCGGCGAGCACGGGCTCATCGCCGCCTTGGGTCAAGGCCTCCATCGGCTTTTCGGCCAAGGCGAGCATGACTTGGGGCATCGCACCGGCGAAGCTCTGGGTCATGGCCCTGGTCAGGGCCCAGTCGCGAAAGACGGAGCGGAGCGTCAGCCGCGGCGGCGCGTTGGTCAGCAACACCTGGCCCGGCAGATCATTGACCGCCGCGAAGAGCCGCTTGCCGTCGCACACCAAGCTGGCGCCATAGGCCTCGACTCGCACCTTATTGGGCCGCTCGATTGCGAATGAAAATTTCTCGGTAACGTCACGGAGCTTTTTGCCATCGGCTTCGGCCACCATGTGGACGACGCCGTTGTCGGCGTAGCTGGAGGCCTTGCGATATGTGGCGATCATCCGTTCCAGAATCTTGCGTCCCGTCGCAGGCTTCGCCCCGTCGTCGGCCGACGGTTGCTTGGCGGCGGCCGTCGCGGACGAGGCATTGTCTTTTGACTTGGCCGACTGGCCGCGTTGGCATCCGCCGCCGATGGCCAGACCCAGCCCAAGGGTGATTGCTGCTAGAGATCGAAGAAAGGAACGTGCTTCCCTGCTGGCGACATATGCCATCGCTGGCTCCTGGTTGCGTCATGCTCGAATTGCGCGGCCGCTGGCGCAGCTCGCGGGTGAAGCGCACATTATTCGCGAACACGCAGAGCCCGTAAAGCTCGACTTCTTGACCACGCTCCCACGGGACGGGATAATGAACGCTGCCGGCGGAAACCGGCTTACCCAATTGCTTCATCTTGACCAGTATGTGCCCTCATGGCCGACGTACGATACGGGGACAATCTTTGCTTGCGGATTGACGGCGTCAACGGCGCTGCGACCGAGGTCGGCGTGCCGCGTGGGGCGCCACTGGGCGACGTCGGCGCGGCGACGACCGCAGCCATCAGCGATCCGCTGGACTACCCGCCGCTGGCCCAGAGCACGACGCCTGGCGATCGCGTCGTCCTGGCCCTTGAACGCGGCGTGCCGCAGGCCGCGCACATTGTGGCTGCCGTCGTCGATGCGTTGGTGCGTTCCGGCGTCGATCCGGATGGCATTACCGTGCTTCGGTCGCCATCGGACTGTGACGCCGGGGCCGATGATCCCCGCCGACTGCTTGACGCCGCCCTGCGCGCCGGCATTGCTCTGACAACCCACGATCCGGCCGATCGTCGGCAACTGGCTTACTTGGCCGCCGACGAGGGCGGCGAGGCAATCCTGCTAAACCGCGCGCTGCACGACGCCGATCTCGTGCTGTCGATCGGTTGCCTGCACAGCGAACAATCGGCGGGCTACTACGGCATCCACAACGCCATCTATCCCACGTTCTCGGACGCGAAGACGCTCCAGCGGTTTTGCGGCCCCGGAACACTGAATGGTCGTGGCGATCGGAAACGGGAGCTGATTACCGACGTGGACCGCGTTGCTTGGCTTCTGGGCGTGAACTTCACGATCCAGGCGGTCCCGGCCGGCGGCGAACAAGTGATGCACATGCTGGCCGGTCAGCCGGACGCCGTTTGGCGACGCGGGCGCGAGTTGTACCACGCCATCTGGGACTGCCCGATCGTCGACCGCGCCGACCTGGTCGTGGCCGCCGTCGAGGGGAGCGCCGGCCAACAGACCTGGGAGAACGTGGGCCGCGCGTTGCGGGTCGCTGGCTGCTTCGTCGAGGAAGACGGCGCTATCGCGATCTGCTGCGGCGTGTCGACCAAGCCGGGGCCGGCGATACAGCACCTCGCCCATGCGAAGTCGCGGGAGGCGGCGTTGAAGCACATTGGGCATCACCGCCCTGTCGACGCGTTGCCGGCCGCTCAGCTAGCGTCAGCCCTCGATCGCAGCAAAGTGTACTTGCTGAGCCAACTGGAACCATCGCTGGTCGAGGACCTGGAGATGGTTCCCGTCGAGGGGCCCGACGAACTGGTGCGGCTGGTGAGCCATCATCGTTCCTGCATCTTTCTGTCGAACGCGCCGTACATCGTTGCCACCGGAGGACATGAGTAAGCCCGAAACTCGAAAGTCGCATTCGGGCTTCGGGTTTCTAGCTTCGCCATTATGTCTGACCTCGCCGCGCGAATTGCCGAAAACGTCGCCAGGGTGCGGGAGCAGATTGCCGCGGCCGCGGCTCGAAGCGGACGAGCGACGGACGCAGTGAAGCTGGTGGCGGTCACGAAATACGTTTCGGCCGACGTAACCGGTTCGCTGGTCGCGGCCGGCTGTTGCGACCTCGGCGAGAGTCGACCGCAACTGCTTTGGGAAAAGGCCACGCGGTTGGCCCACTTGTCGATCCGCTGGCACATGATTGGCCACTTGCAGCGAAACAAAGTCCGCCGGACGTTGCCGCTGGTCTCGATGATTCATTCGATCGACAGCCCGCGACTGCTGGCGGCCGTCGAAGAAGAGTTGGAAGACGCGAATACGGGAGGGGCGGCCGGCGGCGCACTTCCCGTCCTCCTGGAG
>JAJFUI010000194.1 GCA_021372555.1 Planctomycetaceae bacterium
GTGCGACATGCCGGGCAGCTTGCCCGGGCCGCGGTCGACGATCGGGTCGAACGCCACCGACTTCGAGTTTGGTCCCCAGAGCAGCCCGCACTCGTGGTCGGCGGTCAGGATCAGCAGCGTCTCGTTCCATCCGCCGTGCGACTGGATCCATGCGACGACGGCTTCGACCGCTTTGACGAAATCCACCTGCTCCTCGATCGTGCGCTCGGGCTCGTTGGCGTGGTTGGCCCAATCGACGGCCCCGCCTTCGATCATCAGGTAGAAGCCTTTGGGGTTGTCGTCGAGGCAGTTGATGGCCGCGCGGGAGAGCGTCGCTAGCGACGGGACGTTCTTGTTTAGCGGGACGGCGAAGGGCTCGGCGCGGCCGGTGACTTTGTTGAGGATCGCTCGGCCGAGGGCGCGTTTCGCCTGGAACGTTTTGCCGACCTGCGCGGTCCCGAGGACCTTCGACGGTGTGGGGCCTTCGGCGATCGCTGCGAAGTCGGCTTTGCTTTCGACGAGCTTCCAGGGCTGCTTGCCTGACTTGAGCGAGTTCCAGGTGTCGCGGCCGCCGACCCACTGGTAGTCGCGTCGTTTACCGGGCTTCAGTGGGCGACCATCGTCGTCGAAGTCTGGATTGCCCCCGCCCATGATCACGTCGAGGGAGCCGGCGTCGAGCATTTCGTTGGCGATCTCGGCGTGGTTCTTCCGGTTGATGTTGTGGGCGCCGCCCAGCCCGGCCGGCGTTGCGTCGCTCCAGGGGACGGTGGTGATGACGCCGGCGGACTTGCCGCAGCGTTTGGCGATTTCGGCGATCGAGAGGCCTCGCATCGGCCGGCCATCGTTGGACCAGTTGATGGCGTTGTTAAAGGTTTTCTGGCCGGTGGCCAGCGCCGTGGCTGCGGCCGCGGAGTCAGTCGGTGTGTTGGTGAGCCAAGCGTAGCCGGCGAACTCGCTGCAGTGGCCGTTCTTGGGAGTGGCATCCCAGGCTTTGTGCCAATCGTAGACGAGCGAGGCGTCTTGCTTCAGGTCGCCGGTGGGCGCGTGCGAAAGATTGAGCGGATAGGTGGAACACGAGAGACGCGTCCAACCCGCCTGGTCGTAGACCTGCTTTCCGACGCGGCCTTGGTACATGCTGGCGGCAAGCCAACTGTTTTCGCCGGCGCCGTCGGCCACCATCAGGATGACGTTCTTGGCGGCCTGGGCGGTGCTGCACAGCAGGAGGATGGCGGCAGCGGCGAGGATGCGAACCCGGACGCGGTGAGTGAAATGGAAGCGGGAGCAGGCGGCTTCGGAGCGGGGCATGTTTATCGCCGTCGGAATAAGGAAGGACAACGTGGGCGGGTGCCTCAGGGAGGCGAACGCGTGCAAGCGACTGAGCGGTTCGGCGAGTCGCCCTCCCCTGCCCTTTGGGAAAGGCAGAGGAGAGATGTGTGTGCACGCCGTCATTTTAGCCGCAGGGCGAGAATGGTCGCAAGCGGCAAGAGAGGGGAAGTCGTTCTCAGGACGTGGCTCGCGGCGCTCGACCCACCTTGGGACTCAGGCGGAGTGGCGGATGGCGCATGTCCCTTGCCCATATTCCAAGGGAAAGGCGACACTTTTCACCCTACGCTGAGCCGTTATCGTTGTCGCGGAAGCTGGCCCATTGGATGCCGAGTTTCCGCATTTTTGCCCGTAGGGTGTGCGGGTTGATTTGGAGCATCGCGGCGGCGCCTTTTCGGCCTTCGACGCAGCCGTGGGTAAGTCGCAGGGCGGCTTCGATGTGACGTCGGATGGCATCGTCCAGGGAGCCGATCTCGGTGGGAGAAGCAACGATCGTGCCCGAGGCGGAGCCGCCCCATCGCGACATGGGACGCGGCGAAGTGCGACCGGAACGGATAGGACCGGACGGAATGTGATCGTGGTCATGTGACGTTGGCGGCACGGTGCCGACGCCGAGGGCGGTCGCCACTTCGAGGCGCTTGCCATCGCCGAGGATCGCCGCGCGGTCGATGACGGCCGCCAGCTCACGAACGTTGCCGGGCCACGAGTAGCCTGCGAGCAGTGCCAAGTCCTCGGCCGTGGGTGCGACGGGGGCCAGACCAAACCGCGTGGCGGCGCGCTCGGCGAAGTGGAGGGCCAACTGGCCGATGTCCTCGCGACGCTCTCGCAAGGGTGGCAGTACGATGGGAAAGACCGCAATGCGGTACCAGAGGTCTTCGCGGAACTGTCCTTCGGCGACCATCGAGGCTAGGTCGCGATGGGTGGCGGCGACGATCCGGACGTCGACGTTGATCGGCTTTTCCCCGCCAACGCGCTCCATCCAGCCGTCCTGGAGGATTCGCAACATGCGGACCTGGGCGGCCGGCGGGAGTTCACCAATTTCGTCGAGGAAGAGCGTGCCGCCGTCGGCGCGTTCAAACCAGCCGCGGCGACCCTCCACCGCGCCGGTGAACGCGCCCCGCTCATGGCCAAAGAGCTGCGAGTCGATTAGCTCGGGCGGGATGGCGCCACAATTGACGCGATCGAAGGGGCCATGGCGCCGGGCGGAGCGGTTGTGGATTGCCCGGGCGATTAGTTCCTTGCCGGTTCCGGTTTCGCCGAAGATGAGGACCGGTGCGTCGCTGCGCGCGACCAACTCGACGCGATCCACGACGGCACGGAGGCCGGATTCGACGCCAACGATCTTCTCGCCGATTTCTTTGCGGCCCAGTTTGGTGAGCAGGGAGCGTTTGTCGGCCTCGGCCGCCTCACGCAAGGCGGCCATCTCGCGGAGCCGCAGATCGTTTTCGAACGCGACCGAAAAAGGTTCGAGTAGCAGATGGACCAAGTCGGCGTGGGCCGAATCGAAGCCATGGCCTGACGGCGCCACCAGGATCAGCAGGCCGCAATGTCCATCCGAGTCGCCCAGGGGGCCGACGAGCACATCTCCGCGGCCCGGGCCCAGGACGAGTCTGGAGAGCGGCAGGTCGCGGGCCGCCCACTCGCCACCGACGCTACGTGCCACGCGTCGATGGCGACACCAGCCCAGCAGCGATTCCAATTCGGCCGGGGAGCACTCGGTGCGGGCGTTGGCCGGGGAGGATTGTGGTTGGGCGTTTTGCTGTTTGCTTGGCAGGTTGGCAGCCTGCCCCACTTTCCGGTTCGGCGAGGGGGCGCCGATGTGCCCGACCGCAACCGTTTCCAGGCCCGACCGGACGCTGTCGATGCGGCGGACGAGCACCTGCTCGACGGGGATATGACGGACGAGCATTGGGGCGATGTTGGCCGTGGCCTCGCCGATTTCGATGTGCCGGCAGGCTTCTTGCCAAACGCTCAGCAGTACGTCTTGGAATTGTTCCATGCTCGGTCTACCGCCCGTCACTAATGACGGCTACACTATCATAGATCACGGCCAATGTCCATCATATTTAACGGTGTGGTGCGTTAGGATTCACGCAGCCGTGCTGTTTTGTCGCTGCGGGTAAGAGAATTGCGGTACGCCGTGTCCTGGCACGGTAATTGCGTTTGCCTCCGATCGTGTTGCACATCGCGTGCCATCGAGAACAACCAGACACCGAAGGATGCCCACATGCAATTCCACGTCGCCGGGTTTCGCCGAATCTCGCTGTTTCTGACGCTTGTCCCGCTCGTGTGGCTCGCCCAGGGGTGCTCGGACGATACGGGCAAGAAGCCGCATGCCGGGGCCGGGCCGAAGGCCGTCAGCATCCTGAACGTCTCGTATGACCCGACGCGGGAGTTGTACAAGGACTTTAATGAGGTGTTCGCCGCTCACTGGCTGAAAGAGACGGGCCAGAAGGTGTCGATCACGCCGTCGCACGACGGGTCGGGCAAGCAGGCTCGCAGCGTGATTGGCGGCAACGAGGCGGACGTGGTCACGCTGGCCTTGGCCAACGACATTGACAATATTGTCAAAAAGTCGGACGGGCTGATCGCGAAGGACTGGCAGAGCCGTTTGCCGAACAACAGCGCTCCTTACACCTCGACCATTATCTTCTTGGTTCGCAAGGGGAACCCGAAGGGAATCAAGGACTGGAACGACCTCTTGAAGCCGGACGTGGAGATCATCACACCTGATCCGGCGACCTCCGGCGGAGCATGCTGGAACTACTTGGCCGCGTGGGGTTTCGTGCTGAAGCGTGAGCTGGGCGATTTGGCCAAGCTGCACGATCCCAAGCAGGCCGACGCGGTGGCGAAGGCTCAAGAGAAGGCGTTCGCGTTCGTCAAAGAAATGTTTGGCCACGTGAAGGTGCTCGACAGCGGTGCGCGCAGTGCTACACTGACGTTCGTCAAGAAGCGTCGCGGCGATGTGCTCTTGGCCTGGGAGAACGAAGCGATCTTTTCGGTCAAGGACATGAAGAAGGGGGAGTACGAGATCGTGGTTCCCTCGATCAGTATTCGCGCCGAGCCGTCGGTGGCGGTGGTCGACAAGATTGTGGACAAGCACGGCACGCGGAAGGTGGCCGAGGCGTATCTGAAATATTTGTATTCGCCTGAGGGTCAGCGGATTGCCGCGAAGCACTATTATCGGCCGCGAGTGGTGGAAGGGATTCCGGAAGAGTACATGAAGAACTTCGCGAAGGTCGAGCTGTTCGAGATTGGGGACGTGTTTGGCGGCTGGGCCAAGGCGTATCGGGAGCACTTTGGCAAGGGCGGCCTGTATGAGAAGATGTCGAAAGCGAAGCGGTAGCCAATGGCTCTGAAACAGCGGAGCGTTTTGCCCGGCTTCGGGCTCACGATGGGCTGCACGCTCAGTTATCTGAGCTTGCTGGTACTGATCCCATTGGCGAGTTTGTTCCTCAAGTCGGCCTCGATGAGTTGGACCGACTTTTGGGCCACCGTAACGGACCCAGAAACGCTGGGGGCAATCAAGCTCTCGTTTGGCGCCTCGTTGGCGGCGGCGACGATCAACGCCATTTTCGGCTTGATCGTCGCCTGGACGTTGGTTCGCTATTCGTTCGTGGGCAAGAAGTTCATCGACGCCGTCGTGGACCTGCCGTTTGCCATGCCAACGGCGGTGTCGGGCATCGCGCTGGCGCAGCTTTATTCGACCGAGGGATGGATCGGCCGATGGCTCGCGCCGTACGGCATCGAGATTACGTATAGCCGCTGGGGCGTGATGGTGGCGCTGACGTTCATTGGTCTGCCATTTGTGGTGCGGACGTTGCAGCCGGCGCTCGAAGATCTCGACATCGAGGTGGAGGAGGCGGCGGCCAGCCTGGGTGCGACGCGATGGCAGACGGCGTGGCGCGTCATTCTCCCGACGATTTTGCCCGCGCTGCTCACGGGCTTTGCCCTGGCCTTTGCACGCGCGTTGGGCGAGTACGGGTCGGTCATTTTCCTTTCGAACAAGTGGGAGAAGGTCATCCCGATGCTGATCTTCACAAAGCTCGAACAATACGAGTTCGCGGACGCGGCGGCCATCGCGGTGGTCACGCTGGTGGCATCGTTTATCGTGCTGCTTTTCATCAACTTGACGCAGTGGTGGAGCCGGCGCTACGCAGCGTAAGGAACGAGAGGCATGGCGGGAACGGTTGCATTGAAACTGACCAGCGGGGCTCGGCGGCAAACCACCGAAGCAATCGCCGAACCGCGTTGGGTCCGCTGGCTGTTGATCGGCGTGACGCTCGGGTTCCTGGGCCTGTTTCTCTTCGTGCCGCTGATGGTCGTCTTTGTCGAGGCGTTGTCGCAAGGCTGGCGGGCGTACGTGTATTCGCTTGCGGACGCCGACACGCAGTCGGCGATTCGCATGACGCTCACGACGGCGGCGTTTGCAGTGCCGATCAATACGCTGTTCGGCGTCCTCGCGGCGTGGGCGATCGCCAAGTTTCAGTTCGTCGGCAAGAGTGTGCTGATCACGCTGATCGACTTGCCCTATAGCGTGTCGCCGGTGATCGCCGGAATGATTTTCGTGATGCTGTTCGGCCGCGGCGGGTGGTTCTGGCCTTGGCTCGAGGCGCACGATATCCGCATCGTCTACGCGCCAGCGGGAATCATTATCGCGACGCTTTTCGTGACGTTCCCGTTCGTCGCCCGGGAATTGATCCCGCTAATGCAATCGCAGGGGACGGAGGAAGAAGAGGCGGCGAGGCTGTTGGGGGCGAGCGGGTTGCAGACGTTTTGGCGCATCACGTTGCCGAACATCAAGTGGGGACTGTTGTATGGCGTCATCCTCTGCAATGCCCGGGCGATGGGGGAGTTCGGCGCGGTGTCGGTGGTGGTGGGGAACATCGCCAGCACGAACACGATGCCGCTGCACGTCGAGCGGTTGTACAAGGGCGGCTGCGACAGCGAGTTGGCGGCCGCGTTCACCGTGGCTTCGCTGTTGGCCATGCTGGCGCTGGTGACCCTGGTGCTCAAATCGCTGCTGCAATGGAAAACGACCGAGAGTATTTCGCCGGAGGAGTTGAGGTATACGGGGGACTGAGCGATTAACCCCCGAGACGATGGTCTGGCGGAATGGCAGGTTGCTCCGCTATGCTAGATAGCGTAGGCGGATGGCCGAAAGGTTTGGGTTATGGGGATCGAAGCGCGGAACATTACGAAGACGTTTGGCACGTTCACGGCGCTGCGGGATGTGAGCCTGAGCGTGGCGACGGGTGAACTCGTGGCGCTTCTAGGGCCGTCGGGCTCTGGGAAGACGACGCTGCTGCGGATCATCGCGGGTCTGGAAGAGCCGGACAGCGGGAGCGGGGCGATCCTGTTCCATGACGAGGATGTCGCCCGACGGCGGGTCGGCAGCCGGCAGGTGGGCTTCGTGTTCCAGCACTACGCCCTGTTCCGGCATATGACCGTGTTCGAGAACGTGGCGTTTGGTCTGCGAGTGCGACCGAAGGCGCATCGGCCGGGGCGGAATCTGATCAAGTATAAGGTGATGCGGCTGTTGAAGCTGGTGCAGTTGGAGAATATGGCGCACCGCTATCCGCATCAACTCTCCGGCGGACAGCGGCAACGTGTGGCGCTGGCGCGAGCGTTGGCCATTGAGCCGAAAGTCTTGCTGCTGGACGAGCCGTTCGGAGCGCTCGATGCCAAGGTGCGGCAGGAATTGCGGCAGTGGCTGCGACGGCTGCACGACGAGATCCATCTGACCAGCGTGTTTGTGACTCACGACCAGGACGAGGCCTTGGAATTGGCTGATCGCGTGCTGGTGATGAACGAAGGGCGGATCGAGCAGATCGGGACCCCCGACGAGGTTTTCCATCGGCCGACGACGGAATTTGTCGTGCAGTTTTTGGGACAGGTCAATTTCTTCCATGGTCGGCTGGAGGGCGGCAAAGTCCACTTCGCCACGCTCGCCATGGAATCGCCGGAACACGCTGGCGCACCGACGCAGGCGGCGCGGGTGTTTATCAGGCCGCATCAGCTCGACATCGGCGTGGAACGGAGCGACCAGCCGGCGCTCGAGGCCGTTGTGCTGCGGATTCACTCCGCTGGTCCCAATGTCCGGCTCGAGCTGCAAGCGAAAAGCGGCGAGCGGCTGCATGCCGAGTTGACGCAGGACCGTTATCGCAAGCTCGGCATCTCGACGGGGAGCACGGTTTATGTGACGCCTCGCGAGGTGAAGGTTTTCGCCGAAAAGACGTAGCGCGGTTGGTGGCTGCGCAAAATTCTCTGGGCTTTTCGCGGCCAGCTTGCCGGGTTGTGCATTGCTGGCGATCTGTCGGCGCGACGCTGCAAGTGCTTGAAGGAACGTGGTGTTGACGAGCGTTGGGTACGCATTCGTCCACCCACGATTCTTGTCGGCGGCGAGCTAACCGTTGACAGCTTTGAAGTGCTTACCGACCAAATCACGGGTGTCAGCGAAGTTTTCATCCAACTGAAAAGCAACTGCGGCCAAATAAGGCGATCGACGCCGCTGCCAAGAATTACTTCACGCTGCTCTAGAGCGGGCGACGTCGATGCGGGAAAGCGTTCTTGATTCGAAGCGACCGTTACGGCAGGACTTGATGCGGCGGTTGGACACGCTCCGCGGGATTGGCCGCGGGTTTCGCGGTTGGTTGACGCTTGATTGTCACTTCGGGAACGTTGGGCTGGCGCTCGCCGCCGACGGTTCGGTCGTTGGACTGGATCGTCACTGTGCTGGCATCGACGATGGTGAAGATGTTGGTGGCCGAGACGTCGCTGCCGTCGGGGCGGACGCCTCGATAGCTGGCGAGCCAACGATTGCCGTCTTGTACCCAGATGCTTTCGCCGAAGCCGCCTTCGGAGTCGAAGACCCAGGAATGGATTCGCTGAGTGCGGGGATCCCAGCCGATGACCTCGGTGCCTGTGCGGGAGACGTCCTTTCCTTCGATTTTATATTTGCGGATCAGGAAGTTCCGATTGGCCGTCCAATCGCAGGTGCTGTGGATGGAGAGCCCTGCTTGTGGCGAGACGTTGTCGGCCCAATCGCCCACCATCCACTGCAAGGCGCTGAGGTGTTGGGCGGGAGACGGAGCGGGGGCGTCAGTTTCGCGGGCACGCTCGATGAGCCAACGGCCATCGCGCTTGACGAGGACGAGGCTTAGCAGGCTGTCCTCTGTCTTTCCGGTGTCGCCCAGCTTCACCTGCGAGTTTGCGTCGAGCAGTACGAGATCATCGCTGGCGATACGCAAGGACGCCACGTGGAGCTTAAGTGTGATGTTCTTGCGAGTGGCAAAGAAGCCGCGAAAGGTCTTTTCGATGTTTTCACGGCCCTCGATTCGTTGGTTTGACTGGCCTGCAAAATCGCCGCCGGCAGTCCAGCAGGCTGAGAGCCGCTTGGCATCGCCGCGGCCAAAGCTGTCTTCCAAGACGTCTAAAAGTTGGCGGATTTGCTGTGCCCGCCCTTGGCTGGCGTTCGCGGCGTCCTGCGCGGTAGCGGCTGCGGCAGCGATCAGCAGGGTGGCGGCTGACATGGTGATCAAGAAGCGTTGCATTAGATTGCTCCTGATGCGAGTGAGCTTTGGACGTTGTTGTGTTTAGTAGCGGTTACCGCGGGAATTGTATTACAGCGCCGCAAACGCGGGCCGACAGTGCAATCGCCAGCCCAACAGGTTGGATTACTGGTTCTGACGCCGGTTATGGTTTCGGTTTGGGCGATGCATCGAGACGTTCGGCGTATTGCTGAGCTTCTTTCTGGAGCTTGTTTAAGAAATTGTCAGCTTGATTGTACTGGTCGGTCTGGAGCGGGCCTTCTTGAAGGAGGCCTTCGAGCATGGCCTTCATTTCTTCCGCGATTCTGACGATCGAGCGATAGTCCTCGGCCGTCGGACTGCTCAAGCCGGGCGGTGACCGCCGATAAGGGGCTTCGATTTGCGCCCGCCGCGACGCGAAGGTTGGCCTTTGGAGGAGCACGGGCCACTTGACGACGTCCATCGCCACCTTGGGCGGAGCAGGGGCGGCGTCGACACCGAGACCAGCGGCGGCAAAAGAGGCGGAGCCGTATCCTTGTGTCCGCTGTGCGGCCATCTGCTGACCTTGGTACTGAAACCACCAATCGCGATCGGCCTGTCCTTGGTTGGGGACGCGCGACGGTCCGGGGTTGACCAGGTTGTGCGCGTAGGGCGAGCCCGAGGGGCCGCGTTGCATTCCGATTCCGGTGGCTGTCGGGCCGCTATTGAAGTTGTAGACGACGCCGCCATAATCGCCGTAGCTGGCATCGTTGCGATTGCGTATTGCCACGGCGGCGGCCACCGCGGCTGGCCGGACGTCGGGCCGGCCGCCGCCGCCAGGAAAGGCGCGCCCAGCGACGAAATTATCCAGCCCCAGCAGGCAGACTAAAGCCAGGGCCACGGTCAGGAACAAGTTTTTCATGTCCGTAACCTTTCGAAAGACGGCCATGCGAAAAGGGTAGCTCCGATTGTCGTCAAGGGTCGAGCGAAGTCAAGCCGTGTGGGCACCAACGATAGCCAGCTATCGATGGGGTTTCATCGCGGTGGCTTCAACGAGCTCTGCCCCGCGGTTACAATGGCGGCAGGGTAAACGACGCGATACCGGCCGGAACGTAGTCCTTCGCGTTCTTCCTTGAATCACTGAGAGCAATCATGTCGCGACAGAATCGCCGTCAGTTCTTGAAGAGGACTGCTGTGGGCAGCGTGGCCGCAGCGACGTTTGGGGTTGTGGCCCCAAGGGCGTTTGGAAGGGTGCTGGGGGCCAATGGGCGGTTGCGGGTCGCGGTGGTGGGAATCAACCAGCGGGGACAGGAACATATCGCCGCCTACGCGAAGATGAAGGACGTCGAGATCGCGTACCTGGTTGATCCCGACAGCCGGCTGTACGAGATGAAGAGCAGGTGGATCCAGGATCACGGCGGGATCGCGCCGAAGTGTGTGGCCGATCTTCGCGAGGTGCTCCAGGATAAGGATCTGGATGCGGTGTCGATCGCATCGCCGAACCATTCGCATGCACTGTTGGCGATCTGGGCGTGCCAAGCCGGCAAGGATGTGTATGTGGAGAAGCCGTGTTGCCACAATATTTTCGAGGGGCGAAAGCTTGTCCAGGCGTCGCGGAAATACGGCCGGATCGTGCAGCATGGGACGCAGAGCCGGTCGGACTCGCATTGGCAGAAACACATCGAGGCCGTGCGAAGCGGCAAGTATGGGAAACTGCTGGTGTCGTACGGGTGGGCGAGCAAGCCGCGACGGAGCATCGGCTTCCGTTGGGCGAAGCAGCCGCCGAAGGGGTTGAACTACGATCTGTGGCTTGGGCCGGCGCCGCAGCAACCGTATCACGAGAACCTGGTGCATTACAATTGGCACTGGTTCTGGGACTTTGGCAACGGGGAAATCGGCAACCAGGGCGTGCATCAGATGGACATTGCGCGCTGGGCGATGCCGGATGGCGCTGTGCCTGTCAGCGCGATCAGCGTGGGCGGCCGCTACGGTTACCAAATGCAGGACCAGGGACAGACGCCAAACACCCAGTTGACCGTGATCGACTTTGGCGGGCCGAAGATCATTTTTGAGGACCGTGGCTTGGTTGACGCCAAGACCACGAAGGTGACGAACGAGTTCCACCTCGAGGCGGGGGTGATCCGCGACGGCAAGTTCTATCCGAAGGGAAAGACCAACGGCGAGCCGCTGCCGGGCATTGCTGTCGAGGATGCGGGACGGCGAGTGACGCTGAGCGGGAGCATGGAGAACGCGGGCGGCAAGGTCGTTCACGATCCCCAGCAACAGCACTTCCTGAACTTCGTCGATTGCGTTCGCAGTCGGAAGCGAGAAGACTTGGCCGCCGACATCGGCGAGGGATTTTCTTCCGCGAGGCTCACGCATTTGGCCAACATATCGTATCGGCTGGGGCGAGAGGTCTCGTTCCGGCAGCCGCCTGAGGGGCTTGATGCGGTGGAGACGCGTGAGGCATTTGAGAGCATGAAAAAGCATCTGGCGGATGCGGGGCGGGTGAAGCTGGCTGGGGCCACGTACCAGCTTGGCCGGAAGCTGGCATTCGACGCTGCGACAAATCGGTTCTCCGGGGACGAAGAAGCCAACACGCTGCTATCGCGCGAGTACCGCGAGCCGTTCGTGGTGCCGGAGAACGTTTAGCGGGCTCACACAGTCGCAGTGTTGGCGTCGGCTAGGGTGATCCACTCGGAGTGGTCGCTGAAATCAGCCAGGAAGGCCAGGCGTCTTCTTGCGACCTCGGCGCTATTTCTTCAGATAGAGCTTCCGGATAGTGGCCAGCGTGCTTAGGGCGGGCTTGGGCTTGCTGCGGAGGTCGAAGAGGCCGCCGTGGGGGAAATCGTGCGGCTGATTGTCGCGGAGTTGGTTCCAGAGAACGCCCTGCACAATCGGCTTGGCCAGCGCTAAGGGCACGAAGCGGGCCACGAAAGCGTGCTGCGATGCGGCGGTCCAGCCGGTGGGCGGCAAGATGCCTTTTCGCTGGGCACGTGGGTCGTCGTTGGCGGCGCTGGGGGCGCAAAGTGAAATCCAGAGCGGCAAGCCGAACAGCGACCATGTGTCCAACTGACGGTTGAACTCGAGGACGTGACGCGTGAGCGTTCCGCCGGGGAAGTAACCGACGTTCATTTCCAGCATGAGGCCGGAGATCTCCAGGCCGGCGCGAAGCAGCGTGTCGGCGAAGTGGAGCGGCGGGAAGTCGGAGTCGCGGTCGCGCATGTATTCTGCCCAGGGCTGATCGAAGGAAACAAGCACGGGCGTGTCGGGATCGAGATCGCGGGTGAGTTCGACCGTGCGGGCAACCAGGCGGAGGCGTTGTTGCTCATTGAGGGAGAGAACGGCGCCAGTGTTGACGCGGCCGGCGCAGACCCAGGCGTCGACCTTGCCGCGGTAGCGCTCGACGGTCGTGCGGATCAGCGCGGAGACGAAATCGAGGACGCTATCGAAGTCGTCCTCGAAGAGGTAGAGCCAATCGGGCAGGCTGGCGGCATCGAGCATGAGAAGCGGCCCGGCCAAGACCTTCAGCATGTGCTTCTGACACCATTGGATTTGGCTGTCATTGACGGGCCAGTTGTAACGGCCCTCGGTGGTTTCGGTGCTGCGCCAACAGATTGGCACCTGGGCGGCGTTGAAGGTGTGCAGGAAGAGGCGGGCGGTCGGCGTGTCGAGCAAGGTGGAACCGAGGTCGGCGCCGAGTAGGCCTATAGGGCGGCCGCCATTGCGACGAACGGCCAACGCTTGTTCGGAGAACGAGGCGGACAGAAGTACTGCAGCGTCGAGCGCGGCGCGAAGGGACTCCTCGGATCGGCACGTGCAAAGGGCGGCATCCTCTTGGTTGACGGCCGCCCAGGAAAGATGTTCGGTGGCGGTTTTCAGCTTGGCAAGAATTGCGTCGGAAACGGACAGACCCAGGAGTTGCCAGTCAGCGAGTTGGTTTCGGAGCTGGACGAGGGTGCCGCGGGCGAGTTCGAGGGGAAGGAGGTATGGCTCGTGACGCTCGATGAGGCTGCCGGAGCTGAGCGTCGGGCGGCCGTGGCCTTCGACCGGCCAAGGGACGTGGACGTTGGCGGACTCAGAGACGGATCGCTGGAGGAGGAGGTCGTGTCCGACAATGGCGGCACGAATTGGCCAGGCGGTGCGTTCCATGCCAGCCAGATACGCTTGGCGGACGAGGTCCTCGGTGATGCGTTCCGGGGGAAAGATACGAAATCGCATCACGCCCATCGGACTGGTACCCCGCGACGAGAAATGAACTGACACCAGTGTATACGAGCGGTCGACGGGCGACAAGCGGCGGCACGCGTGGCCGGCAGCTCCGGTTTTAGAAAAGATTTTCTCGGAGTCGAGAGCCGGCTAAAGCTGGGACTACGAACGAAACGGGCCGCTAGGCAGTCGGACGCCGAGCGGCTAGACTTGGTCAAAGATCTGGGCTCGTCCGACCAGCCTTTTGCAGCACTTACTACTTCCGGATTGACTATGAACGCACCCATTGTTCGAGAAACCACATTGCCTGGCGTCCCGGTCCGCCGAGGGAAGGTCCGGGACATTTTTGACCTGGGCGACCGGCTGCTGCTGGTGAGCACGGACCGGCTGAGCGCTTTTGACTGGGTGCTGCCGACGGGAATCCCCGACAAGGGCCGGGTGTTGACGCAGGTGGCGGCGTTTTGGTTTGGGCTGCTTGACGAGCCGAACCATCTGATCACGACGGACGTGGCAAAAATGGGCCTGCCGGCGGGAACCGACCTTCGAATGTTCGAGGGACGCTCGACGCTATGCCGAAAGACGGAAGTCGTGCCGATCGAGTGCGTGGTTCGTGGGTATCTCGCCGGGTCGGGGTGGAAGGAGTACTGCAAGAGCGGCACGGTGTGCGGAGTCAAGCTGCCGGCGGGACTGACTGAGAGCTCGCGGTTGCCGGAACCGATTTTCACGCCGTCAACGAAGGCTGCCGAGGGGCACGACGAGAATATCTCGTTTGAGCGGATGGTCGAAATTACGGGGCGAGAACTGGCCGACGAGCTGCGGCGGCGAAGCTTGCGGATTTTCGCCCGGGGCTCGGAACACGCCCTGCGACGAGGGATCATCATTGCCGACACGAAGTTCGAGTTCGGTCGGCTTGGTGACGAGCTATTGCTGATCGATGAGGTGCTGACGCCGGACAGTTCGCGGTTTTGGCCCGCGGATCAGTACGAGCCGGGGCGTGGTCAGCCGTCGTTTGACAAGCAGTATGTGCGGGATTGGCTGTCGTCGACGCCCTGGGACAAAAACAGTCCTCCGCCGGCGCTGCCTGAGGACGTGGCGATGCGGACTCGGGAAAAGTACGTGGAGGCGTACGAGAGACTGACGGACCGAAAGTTTGGCTGAGCGAGAGGTCGCACCGGCAGTATACCTGCCAGCCAACGAGTGCGAGTGCCGGCCTGACGTGTGACGTTCTCGCCGAAAAGCCCCCTCCGTCCGCTGTTTTGTCACACTCGCATTTCGCGGATGACGATTTCTGACGGTTCGGATGCGGGCCGGCGAACGGCGATGGCTACTTGGTAGTCGGAGGCCACGCGTAGCCGGGCGAATTGCCATGCATCGGCCTGCTCGCTTGTGGGCTGGGTGAACGAAATGGTGACGGCGCCGTCGTCGGCAAGCGTGAAACAAAAATTGGCCAGCGGCATGGCTAGCCCGGCGCCGATGGCCTTGATGAAGGACTCCTTGAGGGTCCATGTCTCGATGAACTTGGCCTGTTGTTCGTCCGGCGGGAGACTTAGCAGCAGGTTTGCTTCGGCGGGTGCGAAAAAGCGGCGCGCGAGCGCCAGGCAATTCGAGCGTCGCGAGGTGCTCTCAATGTCGACGCCGATCGGGTCGCGCAGAGTGATAGCACAGACGACCATTCCGTGGGTGTGGGAGAGGTTGAACTGGAGCTGCGAGTCGGAAGACACTGGCAAGATGCCTGGGCTGCTGTCTAGTGTAGGCTTGCCGCCGTTTTGGTAGCGAAGCCGAATGTGGCGGGGGTCCGCGTCGAGGTACTGGGAAAGCGCGGTTCGTAGCAGCGCGCGGCCGGCGAGAAACTGCGTGCGGGCGTCGGTGTTGGTAAATCGTTGTTCCCGTTCGACTTCTTCCGGCGAGAGAAGCGGACGGTAGGCATCGAAGACGGCCGGGTTTGCGATGCCCTCCAGGCTGAGACGCCAAAGGTCGACCTGGCGGTGCGTGATAGCGATTTTGGACATCGCGGCATGACGGCGACATTTTTGATGTGCCGCGGTGAGCGTCGTGGCCTTGGCGAGATGAAAGCAGCGTTGTGCGCAGGTCTCGCAATCGTTAGAATCTAGCTTGGCCCAGAGGAGGACGTCAAGGAGATGGAAAACGGCACTGCGACATTGAAATCGGGGCCGGAACAGCGTGATCGACGTGGAAGGACCGGCGGCGAGCCGGCGTCGCAGGCGGGAGGCTCGCAGACAAATTCTGGGGGGGCCAAGGATCGGCCCTGGGAATTGCGGATTTGGAGTGGGATTTGTCCGACAGGCATTTTCCGCGAGTTGGTCCGCAATCGTTTCCGCTGTGGCCCGACGCGGATTGGGATGGCGATCATCCTCTGCGTGCTCAGCTTGATGAATTGTCTGCTGTGGCTGCTACAAACGGTGTTGTATGGGCGGCGGATTGCACGGACGGAAATTCGTCAGCCGCCGGTGTTTGTGCTGGGGCATTGGCGTTCGGGCACGACGATGTTGCACGAGCTGCTGGTTTGCGACCCTCGGCACATCTATCCGAACACGTTTGATTGCTTCTGCCCGAACCATTTTCTGCTTTCCACGCGGCTGTTCACCTGGTGGCTGTGGCCGTTGATGCCGGCGAAGCGGCCCATGGACGACATGAAGGTCGGGTGGGACAGTCCGCAGGAGGACGAGTGGGCGATGTGCAACATGGGCATCCGCTCGCCGTACCTCACGCTGTTGTTCCCCAACCAGCCGCCGGCGTACCCTGAGTATCTCGACTTGCGCACGATCTCGCCGGAAGCGCGGCAGCGATGGAAAGCGGGGCTGATGTGGTTTCTCCGCTGTCTGACGCTACGGAAGCCGGGCCGGATCGTGTTGAAGACGCCTCAGCACACCTGCCGGATCAAGACGCTGCTGGAGATGTTCCCCGACGCGCGGTTTGTGCATATCGTTCGCAACCCATACGTCATCTTCCCGTCGACGATTAAGCTTTGGAAGCGGATGTACAAGTATCACGGGCTGCAGAATCCAAGGTTCGAGGGGCTCGACGATTACGTGTTCGACACGTTCAACCGGATGTACGATGCGTTCGAAGCGGATCGCCCGCTGGTGCCGAAGGGGCAGTTCTGCGAGGTCCGCTACGAGGATCTGGTGAAGGACCCGGTCGGGCAAATGCGGCGGGTGTATGAGGACCTGGGGCTCGGCGACTACGAGATCGTGCGGCCGGCGATTCAAGCGTACGTTGACGGCAAAAAGGACTACAAGACGAATCGCCACGAGTTGCCGGCGGAGACGCGGGACCAGATTACGCGGCGGTGGGCCGCGTTCATCGAGCGATATAATTATGCTCCGCCGGGCGGCGCGAACTGAGGGACGGTAGGTGCGGCAGTGAAACTGCTGCGCCATCCGTGTTGGCCACACCGATGGGGATGGGACCGCGCCGGGGGAGGAGTCGAACCGTCGGGGCACGGTGGCATGGAGGCGAAAAGCCCGAGAATGGGCGAATTTCACCGGTAGTGTGCGGCCTGGGGCCGAATGGAGACCGGTGAGTCTGACATATCGGCCGGGTTTTTGCTACAATTGGCCGGTCCGTTCGAAAGGGTCTCCCCATGGGTGACGACTGGTTCTTGCCACATCTTAGCCAATTTCGCGACCGTACGGCGCTCGTCTGGCGCGAAAACTCGTACACCTACCGCGAGTTACTCGACCGGGTGGAGGCGTGGCGGGAGGTGTTGCGGCAACGGGGGACCAAGCCAGGACAGTGCGTTGCTCTGCATGGGGGGTTCTCGCCCGGTACGGCGACGCTGCTGCTGGCCCTGGTGGCTGAGAGGAATATCGCCGTTCCGCTGACGACGGCAGTGGCTGCCGAGCGGGATCGCGCTTTGGAGATTGCCGGGGCCTCGTGGCTGGTGACGTTTGCCGGGGACGATTCTTGGACGATCGACAAGGTCTCTCGGGGCGAGGAGTCGGCTCAAGCCGGGACCACGAATGACGTCGACGGCCATCCGCTGATCGTCGACTTCCGCAAGACGGGTGAGGCGGGGATGATTATGCTGTCCTCGGGCTCGACCGGCGCGGTGAAGGCCTCGCTGCATAGCTTTGCAAAGATTCTGGCCCGATATCGTGGTCGCGCGACATCGCCCTACCGATCGCTGGCGTTCCTGATGCTGGACCACGTCGGCGGCATCAATACGTTGTTCCATATTCTGGCAAGCGGCGGCACAATCGTGACGCTCGCGGAGCGGACGCCGGAAGCAATCTGCAGCGGAATCGAGCGGCATCGGGTGCAATTGCTGCCGACGACGCCGACCTTTTTGCGGATGCTCATGATCTCAGAGGTCTACAAAAAATATGATCTCAGTTCGCTGGAACTGATCAGCTACGGCACGGAGCCGATGCCCAATGCGACGTTGGCGGCGTTGCATGCGGCACTGCCGGGAGTGCGGCTGAAGCAGACGTATGGACTGACCGAGGTCGGCGTGCTGCCCACCAAATCGGAAGGGGACGACTCGCTTTGGCTGGCAGTCGGCGGCAAGGGGTACGAGACGAAGGTCGTCGATGGCGTGCTCTGGATTCGGAGCCAATCGGCGATGATCGGCTACCTGAACGCTCCGTCGCCTTTCGATGCCGACGGCTGGATGAACACTGGCGATCTGGTCGAGCAGAAAGGCGATTACATCCGATTCCTCGGGCGGAAATCGGAAATTATCAACATCGGCGGCGAGAAGGTGTTTCCGGCCGAGGTCGAGAACGTTATCCAGCAATTGGACAACATCAAGGAGGTGACGGTCCGGGGACGGTCGAGCCCGATCACCGGCAATATCGTCATCGCCACGGTCGAACTCCGCGCGCCGGAGGACCCGGATGCGCTGGAAGAGCGCGTTCGGGCTGCTTGTCGAGAGCGGTTGGCCCCGTTCAAGGTTCCGGCGATGGTGGAAATCGCCTCGGAGACTCTATGTGGCAACCGATTCAAGAAGAAGCGAAGAGCTAACCAGAAGAGCGGCATCACGAAGTAGGGCGTCAGCCGCACCTTGACGGCGATTCATGGCGGCGGCTTTCGGTGTCATTTACGAATTGCGAGAGATTCTATGAGCGACGACAGGCGTGTGGCGATTGTCAGCGGTGGAAGCCGGGGATTGGGGCAGGCGATTGTCGAGGATTTGCTCAAGCAAGGAATGACGGTCGCCGCGTTCAGTCGCTCGGCGACGCGGTTTACGGAGGAGCGCCAAGCGGCGGATCCGAAGGGCGAGTCGTTCTATTGGGAAGCGATCGACGGAAGCGACTTTCCGCGACTTGGCGAGTTCGTTCGCGGCGTGCTTCGGCGCTATGAGCGGGTTGACGCGCTGGTCAATAACATGGCCACGATGAGCGAAGGGCTGTTGGCGTTGATGCGCGACGCCGACATTCACCGCCAGGTGGCCATGAACCTCGAAGCGGCGATCTATCTTACTCGCGCCTGCCTCAAGGGAATGCTGCCGCAGGCCGCGGGGTCGATCGTGAACATCGCGTCAGTCAATGCGCTTCGCGGTCATACCGGCGTGGCGGTTTACAGCGCCACGAAGGCGGCGATGGTGGGGTTGACGAAGAGCCTGGCGGTCGAAGTTGGGCCGGGCGGGATTCGCGTCAACTGTGTCGCTCCCGGCTACTTTCAGAGCGAGATGACGTCCGGTTTTAGCGACGAGCAACTGGCGAGGATCGCCCGGCGTACTCCGCTTCGCCGCTTGGGTACGGTCGAAGATATCGTGGCGGCGATTCGTTTCTTCTTGTCGCCGCAAGCCGCGTTCATCACCGGGCAGATGATTGCGGTCGATGGGGGATTTACGAGTTAGTGAGAGCGCGTGTCCCGATCCATTCGGGCAACGACATTGGGGCCTTCGTGCCGACGGTCCCTCAACGAACAAGATGAATTTGAGAACTTTCTGGTAGAGAAGCGACTCATGGATAATTTGAACGAAACGATTTTGGCCGTGGTTCGCGGCGTGGTGAAAGAGAAGAATCCGGAGCTTACCGCCATTCGGCCGGACCAACTGCTTGTCGAGGACCTGGGATTGCGGTCGCTGGATCTCGCCCGGATCATCGCCAAATTGGAGGTGAAGCTGGACGTCGATCCGTTCGCGGAATTGGTCTCGATCACCAGCATCCGCACGCCGGGCGATCTGTGCGCGGCGTACGCCAAGTGTTTCGAAGACGAGGAGGAATCGGCGCCGCCGGAAGAGTCGGAGCCGGCGGCGACGCGTTCGCGGCCGGGCTTAGAGTCGCAGCGCGAATTGCGGAAGCGGGCGCGAGATTAGGTCCCCATCGGAACCGTCGGTCATGGCAGAATCTGTTCGGGCCAATTCGATCGCCATCATCGGGATGGCGGGGCGGTTTCCAGGCGCCAACTGCATCGAGCAGTACTGGTCGAACATCGTCGGCGGCGTCGAGTCGATCGCCGAGTTTTCGGACGAGGAGCTGCTACGGTCGGGCGCGAGTCGTGAGCTGATCGGGCGGCCCGACTTCGTCAAGGCTGCGCCGGTGCTCGACGACGTCGAGCACTTTGACGCCGGGTTCTTCAAAATTTCGCGCCGCGAAGCCGAAATGATGGACCCGCAGCAGCGGATCATGCTCGAACTGGCGTGGGAGACCCTGGAGCGAGCCGGTTACGCGGGAGATGCGTACCGCGGGCTGATCGGCGTCTTTTCCGGCGCCGGCGGGCTGATGAGCAGTTACCTTTGCTCGCCGTTTCATGTGCATGGCAAGCTGATCGGGCCGACCGGCAGCATGCAGTGCATCGGTAACGACAAGGATTATCTGAGTACGCGGGTTTCGTACAAGCTGGATCTGCGCGGGCCGAGCCTCACTGTGCAGTCGGCATGCTCGACGTCGCTGGTGGCGGTTCATTTGGCGTGCCAGAGTTTGCTGGCAGGCGATTGCGACATGGCGCTGGCTGGCGGCGTGACTATCCGTGTGCCGCACCGGATGGGCTACTTGCATTCCAGTCAGGCCCTGCTGTCGCCGGACGGGCACTGCCGGCCGTTTGATGCCAAGGCCGAAGGCACGATTTTTGGCAGCGGGGCAGGACTGGTTCTGCTCAAGCCGCTCGCGCAGGCGCTGGACGACGGCGACCACATCCACGCGGTGATTCGCGGCTCCGCGATCAACAACGACGGCGCGGCGAAGCTGAGCTACTGGGCCACGAATGCCGAGGGGCAGATGGCAGCGTGCGCCGACGCGCTGGCGGTGGCCGAGACGCCGGCGCGATCGATCGGATATCTCGAAGCTCACGGGACGGCGACCGCGATGGGCGATCCGGTCGAAATCTTCGGACTCACGCGGGCCTATCGACGCAGCACGCAGGACAAGCAATTTTGCGCGATCGGATCGGTCAAAAGCAACTTTGGGCACTTGGAAGCGGCGGCGGGCATCGCCGGATTGATCAAGGCAGCCCTGGTGCTCGAGCACAAGACGCTGCCGCCCAGCCTGCACTATCATCAGCCGAATCGGGCAATCCATTTCACCGAAACGCCGTTCTACGTCAACACCGAGTGTCGATCGTGGGCGGCGGACGGCAAACCGCGGCGGGCAGCTGTCAATTCGTTAGGCATCGGTGGGACCAACGCGCACGTCATTCTGGAAGAGACGCCGGAGAGCGGCGATGTTGATCGCGACGACGTTGCTTCTGGCACCGATTCGATGCCGGCGCCCCGGACGCGTCTGCTGACGTTGTCGGCGAAGTCGGCGAATGCATTACGAGAACTGTGCGAGCGATACGCGGAATATTTCGCCAAGCCGGAGGCTGCCTTCGGCGATGTTTGTTTCACCACGAACGTCGGACGCGGACAGTTCCCGCATCGGCTCGCGGTTGTCGCCGATTCGGCGGCAGAGGCGAGGGACAGTCTGCAGGCATGGCTTGCCGATAAGATGGCGCCGGCTGCGGAGCATGGGGTGGTCGAGCCGGTGGATGGTCGGGCGGTCTTCCTGTTTTCGGGAGATGCGTCAAACAGTGGGGACGCCGGACAGCAATTGTACGACGCCCAGCCGGTGTTCCGTGAGGCCGTCGATCGGTGTCGGGCGGTTTCGGGACAAGATCGCGCGAAGCCGTTGGTTGAGATGTTCGCGCTGCAGTACGGCCTGGCGGAACTGTGGACGTCGTGGGGCGTTGTGCCGGCGGCGGTGCTGGGGAAAGACGCTGGCGAATACGCAGCCGCTTGCGTGGCGGGGATTCTCACGCTGGAGGAGGCGGTGCGACTCGCCGTTGCGGACGGTCAGGAGCCGGCCGCGGTTGCGAAGTTCCGTGAGGCGTGTGCGAAAGCGGAGTCGCCAAAGGCGAAGGTTCGTTTCCTGTCCGGCGATTTGGCCGCTTGCGTGGCGGAGCTGGATGCTCAGGGATTCCGTATCTTCGTCGAGATTGGACCGCGACCACAACTGCTCGGGCCGGGAAAAGCCGCGATGAAGGATCACGCGGGCTTGTGGCTGCCCAGCCTCGAGCCGGGAAAGCCGGAATGGCGCACGCTGCTGTCGGGCGTCGCGAGGCTTTACGTGTATGGCGCGAAAATCGACTTCGGTGGCGTTTCCCGCGGCACGGGGGGACGTCGCGTGGTGTTGCCAACGTATCCCTTCCAACGTCAACGTTACTGGATCGATGCCATGGCCGTCATCAAGCAAGACGTCAGCGGACAAGTTCGGGTGCTCGCCATCGAACCGGCGCAACTGGTCGACGCCGCGGTGATCGAACAGTGCTACCGGGAGATTGCAGCCGCGTTGGACGGTTCGGAGGAGACGTGCGTCCTGGTGGATTTCAGCCGCGTCAACTTCATGTCGTCGATGGCTCTGGGAATGCTCGTCCGCATCAACAAGAAGTGCAAGGAGTATAAGGTCGGGCTGAGATTGAGCGGCATTACGCCCGATATCCTCCAGGTGTTCAAAATCACCGGCATGGACAAGATCTTCGACATCCACGCCACTGCCGCCGAAGCCGTCGCCGCCTTCCAAGCCGCCGGCAGTTCCCTCCGCCGCACCGGCCCGAAGAGCTACGAGGTGACGTAGACCGGTTCCCTATACGGCCTCTGCCGCTTTTGCCGCCGCTCCGCACAAGTCGGCGGCTTCGGCGGCGGTTGGGGCTTCGGCGATCGTGCGAACGATCGGTTCGGTATTGCTGCCGCGGACCAGCAGCCAGCGGCCGGGCCAGTCGAGACGCAGACCATCGAGGCGATTCGGCGCGGCGTCGGCAAAGCGTTTTTCGATCGCGTTAAGAGCGGACGCAAGCTTTTCCGGCGGAAGCGAAATCTTACGCTTCACGATTTCGTAACGCGGGAGTTCGTCGGCCAGCTTGGCCACGGACGTCTCGCGAGCGGCCATGGCGTCCAAGAGCAGGGCCATGCCGACGAAGCTGTCGCGAACGTAGCCGACGCGGGGATCGATGGGGCCACCGTTCCCTTCGCCGCCGAAAATGGCCTCATTGGCCAGCATGGCGTCCACGACGTTCGCCTCGCCGACGGCCGAGCGGAAATAGGGAACGCCATAGCGGGTGGCAAGGTCCTCAGACATGCGGCTGCTGGCGCAATTGGCGACGATCGGCCCCTTGCGGCCTCGCAGGACATGGTCCACGCACATGGCCAACGTGTATTCCTCGCCGACGTAGCGGCCGGTCTGGTCGATGACGGCCAAGCGATCTGCATCGGGGTCTTGGCAGAAGCCGATATCGGCGCCAGCCTCGCTCACGGCGGTTAGCACGCCGGCCAAGTTGTCGGCGGTCGGTTCCGGCGGATGGGCGAACTGCCCATTCGGTTCCTCGCCGAGCACGGTGAGGCGGCAAGCCAACTCATGCAAGAGTCGGCGTCCAAGAATGCCGCCGGCGCCGTGGTTGCTGTCCAGGACCACGCGGAAGCGGCGGCGACGAATGCGCTCGACGTCGACGGTTTCGAGGACGGCCAAGAGGTGCGCGGTGACAGTGTCATCGCAACGCCGGCCGATGCCGATCCGGTCATGCGGCAGCCAAGCTGGCGGGGTTGTGCGATAGCGATCTAAAACCTTAAGGCCCCACGCGGCCGGTATCACGCGGCCTTCGACCGAGAACAGCTTGATGCCGTTGTAGGGTGATGAGTTGTGGCTGGCGGTGATCTGAATTGCGCCGGCGGCGTTGTGGTGGCGCAAGAGAACGCCGGCCGTGGGGGTGGCAATCACGCCGGCGTCGATAGTCGTTCGGCCGACGGCTTGCAGGGCGGCGCTGATGGCGAGCGAAAGCATGCTGCCGGAGGGCCGGCTATCCCGGCCCACCAGAATCTCGCCGGGCGGGGCCACTGCGGCGAACGCGGCCGCATATCGCATGGCCACTTCGGGCGTCAGGGTTTCGCCTACTACGCCACGCAGTCCGGAAACGCTGATGATCGGCTCGGTCATGACAGGCCCTCGCATGCGGTTTTCTCTCTCATCGGCTAGCCGGTAGTATAGTCATCATTCGGGGCGGCT
>JAJFUI010000199.1 GCA_021372555.1 Planctomycetaceae bacterium
TCACATCGCCGTTGATGTAGTCGAGACGCAATTCAACGAGCTGGGCGCCCTGATCGACCAGGTGCCGATGCTCGGCGATGACGTGTCGATGACGGCCGCGACCAATGCTGACGCAAATCATGGGAGGGGCGTGGGGGGTAAAGACATAGGGGCGAAGGATTCGGGATTGGCGTCTCGCCGCCGCGCCGACACTTCCCTATTGTGCCAAACCGCGTCGGGGAAATCAAACCCTCCGCTCGGACTCAATTCCTCCGCCGATAACGCGTTGCCTCGTCTGGCGACCGCAGAGGGGGCAGCGGCACGTTGACCTCAGCCTCGAACGGCGTTATCCTTCTAGCAGCGGAGGGCCTATGCGATGACCGTCGAAATTCCCGCGGAATTGCAGCCGTTTGTCGATCAGATCATCCACAGCGGCAGTTACAATAGCGAGGCCGAAGTGGTCGGCGGCGCGCTGCGATTGTTGCAGGAGCGCCAACGGCGGGTCGAGGAACTTCGACGCGAGATCCAGCCGGCTCTGGATCAACTCAACCGCGGCGAAGGAATCGAGTTGAACACCGAGGAGGAGCTTCGACTTTTCTTCGAGGACATCAAGAATCGCGGGCAACAGCGACTGCAGGCGGAGCAAGCCGGATGATGACGCCCTATCGGGTCGCTCCTCTGGCTCAGTTTGATCTCGATGAGATATGGGCTTACGTCGCCAAAGACCGGCCGGTCGCCGCCGATCGGTTGATGGAAGCCTTCCATCAGAAGTTCCTCGCCCTCTCGTCTCAACCGCTGATGGGCGAATCGCGTGACGATCTCGCCCCCGGCTTACGCAGTTTTTCATGCGGCAATTACTTGCTGCTATACCGCCTAACGAAACGCCGCATAGAAATCGTCCGGGTGATCCACGCGGCGCGCGACATTAACGCCATCTTCTGAGTCGCCTGGCCTTTGTTAGGGCAAATAGGATTCGCCAAGCGACCAAGCCACAATCCGGCGGCGAGTTTCCAGCGGTATTTCAAGCCGATCGTCGCGCAGCGACCACGGGTTGATCTCCACGACCGCTCCTGTAGCACCATCGAGATTGGTGAATGCGGCATCGAGCACAGAGTCTACACGGGATCCCGAGTCGTCCATAAGAAGCATTTCGGTCACATCCTTCGTCAGAACCCGCTCCGGCCGGTTTGGAAGACGGATCGCCTCTCGTGTCAAAGCCAATTGACGTTCAAAGGCATCCCGATGCCAGCGAACGGTCCACTCCGGCCAACGGTGAGATATACGATGCTGGACGTCGGTCGCGATGTCCGCAATCCAAAAATCCACTGTCTTTGACCCGACGTCGATATGAACTCCACCCGTCGGAAATCCGGAGAACGTCTCATCAAGCCATTCATTCAACGGGAGAGCATCGAACGCTTCGTGACGCTCGCATTCGCCGACGAGCGCGGGACCACTGTCGAGGTACGACTCCACTGAACCGGCCAATGGATACAAGCGAATATCCCCCTCCGCCGTCGTGAAACTCGCGACCAAGTCCGTCCACTCCCTTTTGCTCGGTGGCGACAGCGAGCAGACCGGCTTGACCTCCCGCTCGGAAAGCACCCGTTCTCGCGGATATCCAACATAGTCCGCGATGTCTGCGATTCCTTCATATGCCCAGCGGACTTCCCAGGCTCGCCACACGCGAGCGAGCATTTGGAGGTACACTCGCCGCAGGGGAACGTCGAAAAGAACGTCTTCGCCGCCATAGAACAGTAACACATTCTTGTCGCGATCAACGACTGCTGCGCCTTCAGCCCAAACATCGTCCAGCCAATCCGACTTGTTGAGTTCGCGCTGGGCCTGAATGAAAGCTATCGCGTAGTCCGGCCCCCAGAACAGATCACGCGGAAGGGTGTTCGCGCACCAATGGCTGTAGTAGAGGCGGTAGTCTCCGTTTTCAACAATGACGAGATTTGCGCGCTGTCCCATTGGTTCCCTCTCGCTCCGCCGATCGACTACATCCTCTTGAACTGCCGGTCCAGCTCCTCCTGCGTGAAAACGAGCGCGGTCGGGCGGCCGTGGGGGCAGTGGTGGGCGTCCTCGACCAGTTGACGCTGCTCCAGGAGTGCGGCAATCTCCTCGGGCGCGAGTCGGTCGCCGGCCTTGATCGCCGCTTTGCAGGCGATCGTGTGCAGCAGGTCTTCGAGCAGATCGCTCTTTTCCGGCCGCTTCACCTCCGCGAGAATCCGCTCCAAGAGCGAACGCAGCACCTCGGCCGGGTTCATGTTGGCCAGCATGGCCGGATAGCCGCTTAAGAGAACTGTATCGCCGCCGAACGGCTCAATCCGCACGCCAAGGCCCGCCAAGAGATCGCGA
>JAJFUI010000213.1 GCA_021372555.1 Planctomycetaceae bacterium
ATTCATGCAAACATGCCGGCAATTGGGTCGAGCTTCCCCGGAACTCTGCCCAGCCGCAAACGGAGGCCGAATTGGAGGCGTTGCGGCGTTGCGTCAACCGAAGTCGTCCCTTCGGCGATCTCGCATGGTCGCAGACACGGCCCAGCGACTGGGGCTCGAATGGATGCTTCGGCCACGTGGACGGCCGAAGAAACAAGAATAACCGCCGATCCGCCGTATGTTACCCAGATTTGGTGGCTGTCACCTTTTCCGTCTCCTATGTTGCGCAGATTTGGTGGCTGTCACCTTTTCCGTCTCTTTTCCGTCTCTCCTCTTCCGTCTCCCTTTTGCATTCTTTTGCATTCCGATTGGAAAAGCATGACGCTCAGTTCTTGTCTCTGCCCCTCGGTTGGTTTTGCGCCGGTGGCGGACCCGCCGGGGGATTGCCGCGTGCCGGAGGGGCCTGCCGTTCGACCTTGGGCTGCGGCTGTGGCACGGCCCGCTCGACTTTAGGCTGCGGCCGTGGCGTGGCACGTTCCATCTTGGGCTGCGGCTGTGGCACGGCCCGCTCGATCTTAGGCTGCGGTTGCAGCCGCGGCTGGTCGAGGGGAATTCGGTTCGCCGTGCGTTGCCGCGGCTGTCCCGGCGCTCGGTTCACTCGCGGCTTGGCCGCCACATTGGGATCCGGCCTTGGGGCCTCGTACGCCTTGGGCGGCATCTGGTTCCTACCCAGATGCTCGCGGGGCTGGGCCACAATCGGAGAGCCAGGGAGTCTCACTTTGGCCGGCGCGAACGTGCTCACGCGTGTTCCCCCCGGGCCACCGACCGCCTTGTTTTCCAGCAGTTGCCGCTGTTGACGGAACCGTTGGACGTTTTGCGCCTGGATCGCAAGCCTTTGTCGTTCGGCTTGGTCTACCGGCTGGAATCGCAGCGGGCCGTTTGGGTTCCTTCGGAACTGGTCAAGCGGCGCGGCGACCATGGGGCTTCGCGCTCCTGGTTGCATCGCCATGGCTCGCTGGTCCGCCCAGGTGCGCGGCGGTCGCAGAGCCTCGTGATTGCGGCGGTTCAGGTAGTCCGCCTGTTGCCGCTGCTCCCAGCCGCGGTCCTGCCGATGCTGCCAACGATCGTACGCGTAGATCGGATCGTAGCCATAGCGGCCCGAGTTGTACGAATACGAGGGATAGAAGCCCGCGGCCTGGTAGTTCGGGGCGTAGTAGTCGCCGAAATAGTAGTGTTGGTACTGCGGCCGCAAGAACAGATGATTGGTGAACACGCCCAGGTCGATCACCGTCGTCGGCGAGTAGGAGAAACCTCGTCTGCCATACACGCCGGCGCCAAAATATACGGGCGCGAACAGCACGCCACGGCGGTCGAGTGAGTAGTCCCAGTAGCCGTCGACGAAGACGTAGCCGCGCGGAGCCCAAACGTAATGGGCGGGAACCCAAAGCCAATTCGGCTGCGCGGCCGCCCAGAAACCAGGACGCCAAGCGTAACGGCCCTGCTGCCAGACCCAACAGCCGGGCAGCCACGTTTGGTCGGCCGACGATGCGGCAATGTTTGGCCCCGCTTCGACCGTGGCGGGCGGCTCGGGCAAGTACTCCACCTCGCTCACCTTCGCATCGGCCCAGTACCCGGACGTCCACTGATAGCCTTGCGTGGATTGCCCCCAATAGCCGGGCACCCATTGGCGGCCAGGCGGCAGGTCGCGCCAGACGCCGCTCACCCAGAGGAAATCGTTCTGATCGTCGTCCCAGCCCCAGTAGCCGGGAATCCACGCGACGTTGGCCCCCTCCGGCCGCTGTTCCGGCGGGACTTCCTCGATGGCGGCCGGCGGCGCCTTCGGCACCACGATGCCCGGCACGGGATCGAACGTCACGGTTTCCGCGAAAGCCTCATGAACCGGCCCTCGCGTGAGCACTTGCACCCCTTGCTCGGCGGTTGCCGAGCTCGGCGGCGCTGGCGTTGCAGGCGGCGCCGATACCGCCCTGTTCAACCCAAAGCTCAAGCCGAAGGCCACCAATGCGCTGACCGCGCACCACTTGTAGACATGCCGTACGTTCATGCTAGTTCTCCTTTGTGAGAGCAAGTTCTTCGTTGATAAACGCGGGTTCATCCGAGCACTTCTCATTCCTTGTCTCGGATAAGACGGATCGCTCAGCTTGCCATTCATCATTCGGCGCAACTTCGATGTCCAGCTCGACCCGCTCGGATTGCGACTGCGAGGCTTCAAACGCCTCCATCACCGCGGCCAGCGCCAGTCGCTTGACGTGGTGCGAATCGGAGCGGCCATGCACAATGATTCGCCCGTTGACCGTCTCGACGTGCAGGTTCTCGATGCGGCCGCCGGTCCGCCGGGCGATCGAACATTCCAGGCGGCCGTTCTGTTCCGCGAGCGTGAACTGCATTTTGCGATGGGCAATTATCGTGCGAAGCCTTCCCGCCAGCCGGTCGGGCGCTAGCGGCTTGAGTTGATAGTCGCTTACCGGAAATCGCGCTACCGCTTCGAAAACACGAGGATCGCGGCACGAAGTAAGGATCATCACGGGCACAGTTGCAAGTTGAGCAACCTCACCCATGATGGCGAGAACTCCGTCGCCGCCACCCCACGGTAGCTGTGGTTCGAGCACGAGGACGTCCGGCACGCGCTCGCACAGCCGAGCAACGCACTCGATGCCGCTGGATACCGCAACGATTTCGATGTCCTCGTCCGAAAGAGGCTCTTCATAGAATCGATGTACCGACGAATCGGGATCGGCCATCAAGACCCGAATGGGCGTGGACCGATCCGACAGCGGTCGAGCGATAGTTTCATCATTCACGATAGGGACCTCCTTGATTGTGTCCATTCCTACGCAACGCGAAGAACTTCCCAAAACGCGTTCTCGTCACTCCCAGAAGTGCCTTTTTCTGAGCCCGTGCCCCAGGAAAGACAGAATGGCGAGAATAAGGAAGACGACGAAGAGTATCTTCGCCCCTTCCCATGAAAGGGCTGCCACTCCTCCAAACCCAAGAAAGGCGGCGATGAGAGCGATCACCAGAAACACGATAGCAAGCCGTAACATGTCCAACCCTCCTTCACAAGCAGTTGGGCCAGCTTGGCGAAGACGCCCGCACGGCCCGCAACTCACATCTCACGATTGAAAACATTGTTTCAGACGGACGAAGCCTCGAAGCGTATGCGTCTCTTCGCGTTCCAGAGTTCTCGACACGCGGGTCGCCGGGGCGTGGGCGTCCAAGTCAGGAATGTGCATCGGGGGGAGTCGTGCAGGAACGGGAAATTGCCCGGTGGACTTCGGCGATCGCCACCACGACCGCGACGCAAAGCAGCGTGCTTCCCGGCACGGGCAAGAAGAGACCGACGAACGCGGCGCCCAGCATGGCGCTGGTGTACCTGGGGCCGTAGCGTCTCTTCAATTGCTGGTACCCCTTCGTTGCCCAGGCGACGCCGCGCGCCCATGCCTTGCGAGGCGACACGCCGGCCTTGACCATCCAACTCTTCTGCGTTTGATCCAATTTTATTACCCCTACGCCCATTCTTGTGAACCGCACATTTCGTGTGGGGCACTCCGGGCGACCGTCAGTTCCGCTTCGCATTGGAGACAATGTGGCCGGCCGTCAGCACGCCGATCGCAAAACCCACGATCAAC
>JAJFUI010000227.1 GCA_021372555.1 Planctomycetaceae bacterium
AACCAACCGAGCCAGCGGCTCTCGAAGTACTCGGCATAGGCGACCATTCGCGGGTGTCGTGGGCAGGCGAGCCCCAGCAGCACGCCGTCAGCCCAACTGATGTGGTTTGCCACGATCAGCGCCCCGCCGGCCGGGACGTTCTCGATGCCCTCGACGCGAACGCGATAGAGGCACCCGGCCAGCAGCCGCACGGCCAGCCGCATCGTCTGGAACGGCAGGAGGCGGACGATCGTGACGGTGACCAGTACGGTGGCCAAACCACCGGCGACAAAGACCCAGCGAGCGGAGAGACCCAGCGGGCCGCTCAGTAGCCAGTACACACCTGACGCCATCAACATACCGGCAAAACAGAGAAAGTTGTACGCCGCCATGATCGAGCCGCGTGATTCGACCGGGCTGCGGTCTTGAATGAATGCCTGAAGTGGGATGTCGTACAAGCCGGCCATGACGCCCATCGCCAGCAACAGGACGCAGCTTGCCACGGGGAAGTTCCAAGCAAATCCACCGGGAACCACGGCCACCAGCATCGAGGTGACGGCGATGCCGAGGCCACCCAACGGCACCAGCCCCAGTTCGACCTTGCCGCGCGACCAGATTCCGGCCAGCAGCGCTCCGCCACCGATGCCGAGCGTGAGCGCCGCTAACAACAGGCCGACGCTCACCTGGCTCACGTGGAGATCCTCCGTGGCGAGTTGGTCGATGTTGATCTGCGATAGCGCCCCAAGCGCCCAAAAGTATGCGCTCCCCAAGGCCACGAGGAACAGCGATCGTTTCCTTCCGAGCGCAGCAAGATCGCGGGCGGTTTGTCGGACGGCATTCCAAGGGATGGGCCGGGTGGGATTGGCGGCCCGAAGCGGCCCGACAAACAGGCTCGCCACAAAGCCGCACACGGCCACCCCCACGAGCGCGGCGGCATAGATCCACCACCGATCCTGTCCGGCCGGTTGCGTCAGGCCATACAACCAGTTGCCGGCCACGCCGCCGAGGATGATGGCCGCCATCGAGACCATGCTAATCAGTCCGTTGGCTTTCGAGATTTCGTCGGAGCGGACGATTTCCGGGATCGCGCCGAGTTTGGCGGTGATGAACATCGTCGCCTGGACGCCGAGAAGAAACAGCATGACGAACATCAGCGGAACGCTACCGATCAGAATGGCGGCCACTCCCAGCGAGACGACGGCGATCTCGGCCGCCTTGAAGGCGACCATTACGTTTCGCTTGCTGAAGCGGTCGGCCAGAAATCCGGCCGGTGCGGCGAAGACCAGGAAGGGCAGTGTGAAGCTGGCCAGCCCCAATGCCAGGGCCAACGGCTTCGGCTCCATCCATTGCCGAACGATCTCCGGCATTTCGCCCCACTGTCTTTTCATCAATTCCTTGCCGATCGGCACGACCAGCCAGCGAAACATGTTGTCGTTCAACGCGACGAAGAACTGGGTGGCCACGAGCGCGAGAAAACTCCGCGAATAGGCGGAGCCTCGTGTCGCGTCGTCACACCCCTCGGCACGGTCGATCATCGTTCGCCTCTCTCTGCCCTATCAGGCGATTTGGCTCATGGGATGCAACGCGACGGGAAGACGCGTCTCCGGTCGCCAATTGCGGCAGCCCCAGATCGGCGACACGAGTCGCTCTTACAGTTCCAGGCCGGGATTGACGACGGCCGGCGCCATCGGCGGTTCCAGCGGTGTTCCATCTAAAACTTCCACAACAGCGTCAGCGCGTAATCGACGTCGTTCGGCTTTGCCCCGTTCGGGACGCTGTCGTACAGGTCCAACACGCCGGCCCGAAGGCTCAGGTTCCGCTCCTCGTCCAAGAGCAGTTCCCAGGCCGCTTGTAGCCTCATGCGGAAGCGGGCGAAACCGGTCAGGTCGGGCGCGTACTCGACCACGCCGTAGAGCTTCTGCCGCCGGCTCACTTGTCGCTCGACCTGCGTCCCGAAGACGGCTTCAGGGATGTACTCTCCGTTGTCCGGGCCGCCGAAATAGTGCGAGAAACCGCTGCCCACGCGGCCGATGAGCGTCCCTTTTTCATCCTTGATGATCCGGTAGCCGACGCCGGCGTCGGACGTGTCACGAACGTTGAACGATTGGAACTCGTCGTACTCGACCGTCTCGTGGACGAACCACGACCAGCGGGATTGGCCGATCATGCGTTCGAAACGGCCATCGAAGAAGGCGCGGTTCGCCGTGCTGATCTCTTGAGCGGTGCGCTTGTTGTAGTCGAGGTTGATGGTGAAGATATTGGCGGCCGCTTTCCGCGTCGCATGGAATCCGGCGTGAAGGTTGAACGAGTCGCTGTTCCCCTCCGAGCCATCGACGCCCAGGTCGAAGCCGCCGTCCCAGAGTCTCTTCGGCTTCTCGGTGGGACTCGTCTCCAACCGCGGCCCGTCGGTCAAGACGCCCGACAACGAGAACGGGGCGTTCGCGACCGGCGGACTGTCGAACATCGATGCGGCGGGAACCGGATCGGCCGGCGAGACGGTCAGCGCCTGCGGGGGCGGCGGATCGACCGGCGGCAATCGCCAGACTTCCGGGGCGTACAACGGCTGCACGGAGTTCACTGTCGGAGTCGCCTGAGCACTCGATGTGGCCAAGCAGACCGGCGTCCGTAGGGCGCAGGCCAA
>JAJFUI010000242.1 GCA_021372555.1 Planctomycetaceae bacterium
AGGAGCAAGACGAGCCAATCACGGTGACGGAAAGAGTCGCGTAAACTTTGCCGTGCTCCCCTAGGGGAGCAGCAGCAGGAGAGCTACCAGTTCCAAAGGCAACCCTGAAATCCAATGTGCGCACCTTGACGAACACTACCCGACGGGTGCAAGCCCGCGGTGCAAATCGCGCGGGCGACGATCGCTCGCAGCACCGCATACCCATAGTTGAGCAAGATGTTCTGATCTTCGTTTTCGCGATGGCGGCGGAAATCAAGATCGGCAAAAACCTGCGGCCAATAGCGGCGCGCCGCACGGGCTTCCACGTTGCTTGGGTCGCCCGAGTGGACGTGCGAGACCAACGCTTTAAGGCCAAAATCCATGCCGCGCAACTCGACCAGCAACGCCGCCTGGGCCTCGATCTTCGCCCGGACAATCTGCCGCCAAAGTCGCTTGCGCACCGGCAGTGGCGCCCGGGCCTGGGCCGCAAAGCGCTCGGCCTGAGCGAAGTGCGCCGCCAACGGCAGCAGCATGCCCACCGGCAGATTGTGGCCGTCGCACGCCACGAACACACCGCCCGCCTCGGCCAACCCCGAGAGCACCGCCTGGGTGTACGTCACCTGTGGATGCGCGACCACGACGACGGCCAAGTCGGCCAGCGGCACGGAGACTTCGGGCCGGTCCTCCCGCAGGACCACCAGTTGCGCCACCCGGACGCGGAGCCGCGCCGGGGCCTCGGAAAAATCGAGGATGCGGTTAATCATTGGCCGGAAGGACGTTTCCCAAGGGGTCGATGACCACCTTCCGTGCTTTGGCCTTGAATAGTGCGCCGACACTACAACGCACCCTGGCTCCTCGTATCTTCTTTAACAGCGTAATCGGCCGCGCATCGGTGTGCAAACGAAATTCGACCTGCTTCCCGGATATTACTGTGACTCTGTAGAGGGAACGATTTCCTTGGCCATCGTCCATCTCGACATACTCCCCACCGGCTAAGGAGAACTTGAACTTCGTGTTGGGGCCATGATCTCGCTGCACCACCGGCTGCCCCGTACGGACGCGCTCGGCGGCCTCAAAGAGCGAAACCGGTTCCTCGAACTTGTCACAATCACGCGTCTTCAGTACCGTCCAACTCCTCTCGGTGCCATGCTCGTCGACTACGGCCACAATTTCCATATGATGATTGGTTCCAGGGGCGGCATAACGCTGAGCGTCTCGTGTTCCGAGTGGAACTACCGCGACAGCCTTTTTAATGCGGGCCTTGTTAATGAATATCCGTCGGCCATCCTTGGCCGTCAGATAGGGACGGTTGCCATCGTCAGCGAACACTTTGTTTGGGTCACCGCCGACTTGCTCAAGCTTTTCCAGCACCAAGCGGCGGATCGTGTCGTCAACGATGTTTTCCACTTCATTGAGCGACATGGCTTGCAGCGGTTTCCGAACGTGGCGATACTCGCTTGCCTTTCCGTTTCCTTTGCCGGATTTGTAAGCCTTGCTGTAGAGTGTCTCCTCGTGCAGGGCCCCCGAAACACGGCGGTTGACGCGGTACGAGATATTGATGCCGTCGATTGACCGGCGGATATCCTCCACTAGCGTTGGCCACGGCTTGTCGACCGGCGTAAACAGCCGGTGCCCTCGCTCTTCGGCCAGTTCGGCGGACCGGCTGAGCAGTTCGACCGTCGCGGCGTCGGTCAGTGCGATGACCACCGCATCTACCGCATGGTGGCGATGGTCGTCGCGGTTCTTCTCATCCTCGTCGCCATCCGCCAAAATCGCGTTGAGCCCCCACTCGTCGCGGAGATACGCCGTAATCCGCCCCGCGCTCACTTGAACGCGCCGTCGCCCGCCGGCGTCGTAGAGCAAGCCAAGATACTCCATTGCCAGCCGCGACATGTAGCGCGTATCCTGCAACATCCGCGCCGCCCAGTCGTCTCCCAGTTCTTTCTGCTGAAACTTGCGAAGCTTCGGATGCGCTGCGGAGCCCCGAAACCGTCCGACGCGGGCAATGATTTCATGCCACCGCTCCTCGTTGCCAGAGTACGCGTCATGCGGCGTCTGATTCCGCTTCACACTGCGGTTCTCTTCGTGATAACACAGCGTCTTGTTGAGGAACGAGTTGTCCAACGAACGGCTGAAAGGAATGATATGCTCGATGTCAAACTGCGCGTGCTTGCCCACCAGAGACTCGATCGCAATCTGCCTACCGGTGTAAGGACACTCCCAGTTGCACTCCTCGGCCAATCGCACCTTGAGAATGTCGAGACCGCTGACCTCGCTTTCGTCGCAGCCAAGTCTAGCCGCGATTTTCCTTCGCGCCGCGTCTCGCAACTTCTCGTTGTCCCGATTCTTTCTGGTCAGGTCCTCCCGTTGTGATCGCGATTTCTTCAAATCGCGGGCCAACTCAACACGAATCAATTCCGGCTTACCATATTGACGAATCAGGGCGTTGACCACCTTGCGCAGCTCGGTCAGCCCCCGGCAGACCACGGGGTTCCGCATGTTCGAGACGTCCAACACCGGGGGCAGCAAAGCGCAGACCTCCGATCTTGTCATGCCGGGAAACAACTCGCGCCGCTCCGCATAGCTCATTGTGGCAATTCGCCGTCCGCTCTCCAGCAGCGGCAACAGCTTCTGCATTGCCTCGCGCGAGAGCGATGCGTAACCGTCCTCCAACGTAACCGTGGCGAGTTGCGCCGCGGTATCCGGACCAACGCCGTAATTCCTCGTCAGGCGCTCGGCCAACTTGTCTTCCTTTTCATATTCCAACAGGTCCTCAACGATGCACGCGACTTGCGCGGGCGTGAGCCTGTCGAAATCATTCCCGAGCACCTTCCGAAGTTTGAACGCCGTGGCGTTCCCTTTGAGCTTCTTTTCACCGCCCGCTTCAAGGTTGAACCGATACTCAGCGTCCGTTCCAGCAGGTTTCTTTAACCCCAGCTTGGAACGCAAGCTCTTGAACTCGACTTGCACCTGATTGTCGAGCAGTTCGATCAGTTTTGCCCGCAGTCCGGCGTGTTGTGGGTCAATCAACCGCCAGATGTCACCATCGGGTGTCGAGATTTCTAGGTCATTCACCTTCTGCAAGTAACGGAAACGCTGAGCCTCAAGCGATGCCCATGGCGCGCGACGGCAGCCCGGCTCCAACTCACACATCCCGACCAGGTGCTTTTGTGATTTCAACGGCCGCTGGTGGAAGATTGCATCGTGAATCTGTTGCTTCCACTCGTCGCCAACGTCTACATGACGAGTCGCTTGCCCCGACCATATCTTCTCGAACTCATCGAGATACATGTCCCGAGCCGTCCACCGTTTGCGAATGCGCTGCTCCTCCGGATCCAGTCCGGCGAAGTATTCACCCAACGTTCGCGCGCCTGCCTCATCCATACTCCGCCGTAGCTCGCTGATGCCAGCCTTCACATCACCCGACTCCTTGTCGTCCTTCGCGGCTGATTTGCGATTGCTTAGAAATCCGCGACGCTGCGCCAAATGGAACAGCGCCCGACCGAATGCAAACGGCGGCAACGGTTGATCGAGTGCAAGAGTGCGAAGCCGGTACGGCAACAGATGGCCAGCCACTCGGTCATGGTCGAGCACATAAGTCTTGGCCAGTTCCAGGTCGAGCTTCTTGAGCAACTCGTGACGCTGTTGCGGTGTCCGTGCCTCGTCCGAGGGCAGCAGCCCAGCCTTTTGTAAGAGGTGAAACACCTTCTTCAGTCGCCGGCCGCGACGCCAAAGCTGGCGACGCTGGAGCCTAGCTTGCCGCCGCTTGATGTTTTGCGACTCATCCTTGCCGCTGGCGATTTCCGTCTCATTGCCGACGCCGCTGTCGAAGCAACGGACCCCCGAACGCCGAACCCCGCACGGGCGGCCCTTTTCGTCCAGGTCGAGGACGGCCCAGCCGACCGATTGCACCCCCAGATCGAGCCCTAAGACGTACGGCCTGTCCGAGACTGGCATGAAAGCACCCTCCCTGCCTCTTGACGGTTTGTAAACGGCCTGATAAGGTACTCCTTAGTGTATCCGAGCGACGATTGCCCACAAGTCACAGTAAGTGGACTTTCGTCCGCGCAAGGTTCTGCTCAACCCGGTTTCGGCCGGACAGCACCCTGGGACGCCCCTCCGGGGGCGTTCTTTTTGCGCAAGCGTCTCGCGGCGAACCGCCGAACATGCCGTTGACGCGGCGGGGCAGTGATGTCCGCCAGCGAGATTGGGCCGTCTGCTATACTGCTGCGACCGACCCGCAACATGGCAGCCCGACCACCGGACTCGGGCTCGTGTCCCCGCGGCCCAGCTCTTTGGAAATCCGTGCGCCGGTACGCCCCCCACCGCATTTCGCACCAGCCCTTCTCGGGATGCGTCGATAGTTCCCGTGTCGCAAACCTTAGAGGAGCAACGCCTTGCGACGCCGTCGCCCAATTGTGCATGCGTCCCACCGTCGGGTGGAATCGAGCGCACAATGTAAGTCATTGCGCGGCAACAACTTGCGGCGAGCTTTTCACGAGCGCAAAAATCGCATCCCCGTGGGGCGATTGCAGAAAGCCCTGAAAGCCGAGAGACCAGCGATTAGTCGAGAGCCGACTCATGAGCCCGGATCGCGCCGCCACTCCGCTGGCCAAGCCACGGCGCATCAAAAAAGGACCCACGCCAGATCAACGTGAGTCCTTCGAGTGCCGAAGAGAGGACTTGAACCTCCACTCCCTTAACGGGAACTAGGTCCTGAACCTAGCGCGTCTGCCAATTCCGCCACTTCGGCTGCGGTGTTCACTATTATAGCCCATTCCACGGCCTGCAAAAGGGGGCCGCCAGAGCAAGACGGATTTCTCCACGGCCCCGCTTGCCCGGGGGCAGATCTGTCACCACTGTCACCCGCCGGGCATCCCTTCCGCGTCGCTAGAAAAAGCTCTCCAGCACGTCGGCCGGCGCCGGCCCGTAGGAGTGCGGCTCGATGGTGCAGGTAGCTCTGCCTTGGCTCAGACCACGCATGGCGCTGGAGTAGCCAAAAAGGCTGGCCAGCGGAGCATTGGCATCGATGACCGTGTTGCGGCCGCGGACATGCGTCCGGGAAATGATCGCGCGACGCTGCTGCAGGTCGCCCATGATGTCGCCAAGGTGGTCGTCGGGCACGGTCACCTCGATCCGCATAATCGGCTCAAGCAGCACGATGCCCGCCTCGCGGAGCCCCTTCTCGAAGGCATCGCCGGCGGCATACCGGAAGGCCAATTCGGTGGAACCGGTCTCATGCACTTCGCCACCAAGGACGGTAACCTTCACCTGCATGAGCGGGAAGCCAAGCGTCCCGCCACCCTCGCCGCGCTCGCTGAGAACCTCGACGGCCGGCATCAGGAACTCTTCCGGCAGCGTGCCGCCCGGGGCCACCGCGACCACGACCGGCTTTGCGCCCTTCGCGAACGGCTCCATGCGGATGCGGACCTTGGCGAAGAGCATTTGCCCCGCGACGTTGCGATGGCACTCGCCGGTCACTTCCACCGCCCGCTGGATTGTCTCGCGGTAGCTCACTCGTGGCTTGTGCACCCGGACGTTCAGCCGGAAGTCGCGGAGCAGGCGGTGTTTGATCACTTCCAGATGCAACTCGCCCATGCCGCTGATGAGCGTTTGCCCCGTTTCCTCATTCTCGCGGGCACGGAACGTCGGGTCCTGCCGCTTCATCATGTCGAGCACGTCGGCCAGCTTCTTCCGCTCGGTCGAAGTCTCGGGCTCGATGGCCATCGAGATGACCGTTTCCGGGAAGGCAATCGATTCGAGCAGTATCGGGTCCTGCGTGCTGCAAAGCGTGTCGCCAGTGACCGAGTGGCGGAGGCCGACGATGCCGATGATGTCTCCGGTGGTGATGGAGTCGACCTGAGTGCGGCGATCCGCCTGGATCCGCCACAGTTGCGGGACGTTCTCCTTCTTATCTTTGCCGGGGTTCAGCACGCGGCTGTTGGCCTTGAGCGTCCCCGAGTACACGCGGACGTAATGCAGGTCACCGTGGCGGTCGGCTTGAATCTTGAACACCAGCCCGCAGAACGGCTCGTCCGGCCGGGGATGGCGGATGAGTTTTTTGTCGTGGTTCTTCGGATCGACGCCTTCGATGGGCGGCACTTCGGTGGGACTCGGCAGATAAAGGGCTACGGCGTCCAACACCGGCTGAACGCCGATGCCATCCAACGCCGAGCCGCAGAGCACCGGGACCGCCAGGTTGTGGATCGTCGCCTCGCGGAGCACCCGCTGGATTAGTTCCGGTGGCACCGGCGACTCCGACAACAACAACTCGGTCAGCTCGTCGCTGTACATCGAGAGCTGATCGAGCATCTGGCCGCGCCATAGCTCCGCCTCGTCGATCAGTTCGGCCGGGATATCCGACTCGATCGTCTCCGCGCCCTTGGTTTCCGCGGTGAACGTCATCATCCGCATCGAGATCAGGTCGATCAGCCCACGGAAAGCCTCCTTCAGATGCGGCGGGCCGGCGCCAATCGGCAGGTTGACCGGAATAGGCTTGCAGTTCAATCGCTCACGAATTTCGTCCAGGGTGCCGAAATAGTCCGCCCCTTCGCGGTCCATCTTGTTGATGAACGCGATGCGGGGGACGCGATACTTGTCCGCCTGGCGCCAGACCGTCTCGCTTTGGGCCTCGACACCCTCCCGAGCGCTGAAAACCACTACGCCGCCGTCGAGCACCCGCAGGCTTCGCTCAACCTCCGCCGTGAAATCCACATGGCCGGGCGTGTCGATCAGATTGATCTCGATGTCTTTCCAGGGGAAAGAAACGGAGGCCGCGTTGATCGTAATGCCGCGTTCCTGCTCCTCCGGGTCGTAATCGGTAACAGTGGTTCCCTTGTCGACCTCGCCAACGCGGTGGCTGAACCCGCTGTAGTACAGCATCCGCTCGGTGACGGTGGTCTTGCCCGCGTCGATGTGGGCGATCACGCCGATGTTGCGGAGGTGTTGTAGATCAGCAGGCATGGTTCGATGTCGTGGGGTAGGTCGTCAGCCTGCCCAAAAATCAAGGGAGATCGGCAGATCGGCAACCTGCCCCACAGGGCCCAGCAGGATGCCAAACTACCCGCACGTCGGACAGAGGCAGAGGCGAGACGCTAAAATAAAAAAGCCACTTACAGTGATCCGCCTGTGGCTTCGGAGCGGAGGGCAAGGGAGTCGAACCCTCAACGGCTTGCGCCGCACCTGATTTCGAGTCAGGCTGCTAACCATTCGCGTACCCTCCGGAACGCTGGTTGTAGTCTAGCCTGCTAATCGCTACCTGACAAGAAGGGGTGCAGTAAGGGATTATTGCCGTTCTCGAGTGAATCGGGGGGATGATGGTCAGTCGGCCCGAGGCCGTGCCACGCGACCGGCCTCCGGCGATCCCTTCTATTGCAGGCCGGCGTTTACCAGCCGACGCAGTCCTTCGGCAATCGATACTTTGGGCTCGTAGCCAAGGTCCCGACGTGCGCGAGAGATGTCGAAGTAGTGAGAAGTCGATAGCTGCGCGGCCAGAAATCTCGTCATCGGGGGCTGGGCTCGCAAGCCAAGCAGCCGGTAAGCGGACTCGTAAGCGGCACCGATTAGCCACGCCGTGCGCGGTGAAATCGACCGCCGGACTGGCGGCAGACCGGCCAAGGTCAGAATCTTGTCGATCCAGGCCCAGCAGTTTACCGGTTCGCCCTGGGTGACGAAGTACGCTTGCCCAGGCGACGGCGAGCCAGACGCAAGGGCGTCGGCGGCCAATAGATGGGCGGCGGCGGCGTTCTCCACATACACCGTGTCGATGACGTTGTCGCCCGCGCCGACGCGGCGGAGACGGCCCTCCCGGGCGTTGGCCAGGATGCCGGGGACCAGGTAACGATCTCGGGGCCCCCAGATCAAATGCGGCCTGATCGAGCAGCAAAGCAGGCCGTCGTGGCCGTTGGCAGCAAGCACTTGCTGCTCGGCCATTGCCTTGGAGCGGGGATAGTGGCACAACCATCGCCGAGCGTACGGTGCCGACTCATTGACCCCTCGTTGGCTTCGGCCTTCGTACGTAACACTGGGGCTGCTCGTGTAGACGAGCCGAGGTACACCATAGGTCCGGCAGCCGTCAATGACGTGCTGGGTGCCCAAGACGTTGGTTTGGTAGAAATCGTTCCAACGGCCGCCGATCGCCGTCATGCCTCCGACATGGAAGACGCAATCAACGCCACGGCAAGCCCCGATCACGGCCGGGCGGTCGCGGAGGTCGGCGACGGAAGTCTCGACGCCCCACCCGTCGAGTTGCCGCGAGCGATTGCGGCACAGGGCGCGGACGCGGTCACCGCGGGCGAGCAACTGTTCCACAATGTACAGGCCCAGGAAGCCGCTCGCACCGGTTACAAGAGCGTTCATCGCTTCGGCTGTCAGTTTTGTCTTCTGCCACGCGGCACCGGAGAAGCATATCGTCTTGTTCCCCACCCGTCAACGGGGTTAGCGAGCCTTCGGCAGGCCAATCGGCCTTGACCCAGCGAGGCGGCGTTGGTATTCAACGCCATCCACTTATCTCGGCTGCCATCTTCTCTTATCGCCCCCACCGAAGGGGAACCGGATGAAGGCCCCAACACTACTTATTGGTATCGCGGCTTTGCTGTGGGGCTTCGGCTCGTCCGATGCCGTCGGGCAGCGTGTTCAGTTCCCGACGCAGGTGGCTGAGCCGAATCCATCAGTCGCGACGCCGCCCATTGGCGCAGCACCACCCGGCTACACCGCACCGGCAGGGGCCTCGCCCTACGGGACCGGCGCCGTGGCAACTCCGCCTGCGGCGCCCGGGACGTGGGCTGCTCCAGCGGCAGCCCCAGGTGGCGTGGTGGCCGCGCCCGTCGCGCCGCCTCCCAGCGCGATGGCAGCGCCCAGCCTTGCTCCCACCTACGCGGCACCTGGCGCGGCGCCAGCCGTGCCCGGAGCGGCGGTCAACGGCGCGATTCCGGCGCCGCCTGCTAATTGGGACCCTTACGCCACACCGAGCGGACCGTCGGGCACGCTGTTGCAGCAGGACCCGTACGTGCAGCCAGGCGCCTGTGGGCAGTTCAGCATGGGAACAGTGCAGAAGTTCATTCAGCACGTTGACCTCGACTTCGATTGGTTTGCGGGCAATGGCGATCATGAACTTGGCATCGACGACGTCAATCTGGACGTGACGTTCGCGTTTCCGATGTTCTTCAACTCGAACACTCCGCTATTGGTAACGCCGGGCTTCGCGGTTCATTACTGGTCCGGCCCGCAGTCGTTGCCGCCGACGCCCCCGGACTTCGACGCCCCGGCGGACATGCCCGCCCGGACCTATGACGCCTATCTCGACTTTGCGTGGAACCCGAAGGTCAACGAGTTCTTCGGTGGCGAACTGAACTTCAGGACCGGCGTCTACAGCGACTTCTATTCGGTGACGACCAAGAGTATTCGCTTCACGGGCAAGGGAATGGCGGTGCTGCGTTTCTCGCCGAGCATGACAGTGAAGGCGGGCATATGGTATCTCGATCGAGTGAACGTCAAGATGTTGCCGGCCGGCGGTCTGGTTTGGACGCCCAACCCCGATGTCTGCTTCGACATCCTCTTTCCCAATCCGAAAATCAGTAAGCGGCTCACGACCTGGGGCTGCACCGAGTGGTGGGGCTATCTCCGCGGCGAATACGGCGGGGGCGTTTGGACCGTCCGCCGCAACACGGAATTCTACGACGGCACCCTGTTCCCCGTCCTCAATTCCGACCTGACCGAGTACGACGATATCCGAATCGCCGCCGGTTTGGATTTCAAGACCGTGCGCCAGATGAAGGGTTACGTCGAGGTCGGCTTGTCCTGCTCGCGGGAACTGTCCTACAAGAGCGGGTTGCCCTCGAAATTCTACCCACATAACACGGTGTTCGTCGGCGCCGGGCTGTCGTACTGAGGACCGCGTCAATGATGAGCACGACGCACCGGCAGGTGATCGCCTTGCGATCGTTGCTCCACGACGGTTGCCATCGTCTGATTCCACTGGTGTTCGCGATCAGCGTCCCGTATCTGACGTGCACGGTCGGCTTCTCCCAGGTGGTGCGGCTGCCCGCTGTTGTGGAACCGGAGCAGGGACCTCCGGGCCAGCTCTTGTCTCACCCGGATTCGTCATCTCAAATCTTGCAGTCGCCGGGTGAGACCGGTGTGTCGCCAGCTACGCCACCGCCCGGCCAGCCGACGCTTCCGCCGGGCGTCCGCAACGGATTCTTCCAGAAGGCACTTTTCGACTACACTTGGCTTGCGCCAGGCGGCGCCAATGGTCTCGGGATGAACGACGTGCAGTTGCAGTCGATCTTCGCGATGCCATGCCCGACCATTGACTCACCACTGGTAATCACCCCGGGCGCCGCGGTTCACTACCTCGAAGGGCCAAGAAACGCCGACCTACCGCCGCGACTGCATGAAGGCTACGTTGACTTTCGCTGGCTCTCGCAGATCAATTCCAAGCTCGGGTTGGATCTGGCCGTCACACCGGGCATTTACAGCGACTTCGAGCAGGCAAGCAACAAGGGGTTCCGGTTGCAGTCGCACGCCGCGGCCGCCTGGACTTGGAACGAGACGACCAAGTTCGTTGTCGGCGCGGCGTACCTCGACCGGCCGGACATCGAGGCCATTCCAATCGGCGGTGTGATTTGGATGCCACAAGACGACGTCAAGTTCGATCTCGTCTTTCCACACCCAAGGGCCTCTCACCGGATTCGTTGGTTCAACGCCGGCGGCGATGCCGTCCAAGATTGGGCCTACGTCTCGGGCGAGTTTACTGGTGACGCCTGGGCTGTTGCCGGACCGGGCGGCGTGGCCGAGCAGGTCATGCTGAGCGATTACCGCCTCATTCTTGGAGTCGAGCAGAAGGTCGCCGGAGGGCTCAGTTCCCGGGTCGAGGTGGGCTACGTCTTTGGCCGCCACATCAAGTACACCGGCCCCGAGCCTGACTTCTATCCCACCGACACCGTCATGTTTCGCGGCGGCCTGACGTATTAGCTGACGACAAGGGAACGCGGGCAGCGCCCCTGTGCCGGGCGGCCTGCTCCTTTTCGGCGGCGCGAGCGATCGTGGTCAGAACAACAGGTCACGCTGGCCGGATTCGATCGCCGCCAAGCGTGAGATGAGTTGCTGCTTTGTCTCGTCATCGGGAAGCTTCGACAGTTCGTTGGCCAGGACTTGGTTCCCTTTGGCCTTCACTTGCGGCGAGGCGTAGTCGAGCAAGTATTCCTTCAAGGTCAGGAGCGCGTTGGGCGTGCAAAACCGTTTGATAAAGCCGGGGATGGCGAACTCCATGAAATGCTCGCCCGTCCGACCTTTTCGATAACAGGCCGTGCAACAGGACGGAATCGCGCCCATGTCGAGCAGATCGTCGATGACCTCGTCCAACGACCGGGTATCGCCGATTCGGAATTGTTCCTTGTCGAGGTCCTGCTCCTGCTCGCTCTTCTGATAGCCGCCGATCTCGATTCGCGTGCCCCCGTCGATTTGAGAGCATCCAAATTCGATCAACTCATGACGCAGCTTGGCAGGTTCCCGGGCGGTGAGCACCATGCCGGTGTATGGGACCGAAAGCCGCAGGATCGCGATGAGCCGCTTGAAGTCCTCGTCGCTCAAGGCATAGCGGGGATCCAGGGCACGATTGCTGGCGTCCTTGATTCGCGGAAACGAGAAAGTGTGGGGGCCCACGTGGAATCGTTCTTCCAAGTGGATGGCGTGTGCGAGGAGTCCCATCGCCTCAAACCGCCAGTCGTACAGACCGAACAACGCGCCAAGGCCCACGTCATCGCACCCGCCCTCCATGGCACGGTCCTGACCATACAATCGCCAGAGAAAGTCGGCCTTGTTGCCCGCCGGATGCATGGCCTTGTAGGTAGGCCGATGATAGGTTTCCTGGAAGATTTGGTAGGTGCCGATGCCGGCAGCCCTCATCTTGCGATAGCCTTCGACATCCAGCGGGGCGCAGTTGATATTAACGCGGCGGATCCCGCCATGCTCGGACTTCACCGAATAGATCACCTGGACGGCGTGTGCAATCGTATCGGCATCGTAGTCCGGATGCTCACCGTAGTCGATGACCAGCCGTTTGTGACCGCGGCTGAGGAGCACGGCGACTTCGGCTCGCAGTTCGTCGTCTGTCAACGTGCGGCGTACGACCTTGTCGTTGTCGCAACGAAATCCGCAGTACTTGCAGGCATTGACGCACTTGTTCCCAATATAGAGCGGCGCGAAGAGCACGATCCGGTTGCCATACACCGTGCGCTTGAGCGCCCGGGCGGCTGCGAACATCTCGTCGAGCAGGTCGGGAGAAGTAACGGCCAACAGCGTGGCCATCTCCTCCAAAGAGAGCCGCTCCTTGTTCATCGACTTGGCGAGTACGTCGCGCAGTTCCGACGCGTCGGCCGGCGGCCGACGGAGCAATTCTTGAATGCGGGCTGCGGGGATGAAATCAATCAGGCCGTCGCTGTTCGGACGGAGCAACATCGGGGAGCACTCCAGCGTCATGGAATTTGGATAACAGAGACTTGACCTGAACGCCTGGAAGTTTTCCCAGCTTTCCTGTGAGCGAGCTGAGCCGGTCAGTCGAGGAATCGGTGACTAGCGTGATGATATTCACGCCGTGCGACGGATACGGCAGACCGAGCCGAGCCAGGAAGCAGTCGCCGAACCGGGAAAGCAGTTCATTGACGCTGGTGATAGGGGCGGTCTGTCGATCGAGAATGACGCTGACGCAACCGAGCCTCTTCTCCATCGGAAAACTCCCATGAATCAGATCTCGACAAAGCGCTGACGAAACGCCTGTACGATGTCATTCATTGTACATCTAGCTGCTTAACTCGCAATACGATGGCAACGAGGTCACGCTCGCAGGTGCTCAATATCTCCCTGGCGGAGCCAGCAGAGGTTCTTGGCGATTCGCTCCGGCGGCCAGTCCCACCAGCGGAGCTTTAGCAGACGCTCGATGGTGGCGTCGTCGAATCGCTTGCGGATAAGCCTGGCGGGGACACCGCCGACGATCGCGTAGGGCGGGACATCCTTCGTCACCACGGCGCGAGTGCCGATGACGGCGCCGTCGCCGATGGAAACGCCAGCCAATACGACGGCCTCGAAACCGATCCACACGTCGTTGCCGATCGTGATGTCGCCCTTGTTCGTCCAGGCTTGGGCAACGGGCGTGGCATCGCACCATGCGTCGGCAAGGACGGGGAACGGGTACGTTGAGATGGCGTCAAGTCGGTGGTTGGCGCCGTTGAGGATGAACTTCGCGCCGCAGGCGATGGAGCAGAACCGCCCAATCACCAGGCGGTCGTGGTTGCACGTTGGATAGTGGTACAGGACGTTCCGCCGCTCGAACTGCGTTGGGTCTTCGAAGTCGTGATAGAACGTGTAGTCGCCAATAACGATGTTGGGCTTGGTGACGACGCTCTTCAGGTAACAGATGGTCGGGTCGTTGGGGCGGGGAAAACGCGTGTTGGGATCGTATGGAATGTCGTTCATCGGCTGAGATCGTTGTTGCTGCTATGACATGCCGTCGAGGCGACTCGACGAAAGACGTTAGCCTAGCACGGGCGGCGGCGGGCTGGGAGCCGGGGGCGAGAAGGCCGAAACGTCATGAATTATTGACAGGCCGGGTGGACTTTTTGGTTCACCGGAGGGCGTGGCGTCGGGTGGTTGCGGAAGGCTGAGGTGAGGGGCACAATAGGGTTCCGCGGAGCGGTGGCGAAAAAGCCCTCACCCTAACCCTCTGAGGGAGAGGGGACCGGAGCAGTCGGAGCCTCTCCCGAAAAAGAGACGGGACCGGAGCGAGCATGCTTGCGAAACCGAGAACCTTTTCGTTGCTCGGGATCGACGCCTTGCCGGTTGAGGTCGAGGTGGATGTCTCGCCGGCCGGACTGCCGAAGACGGTGCTGGTGGGCACAAGATACCAGAAGGTATCTAGTACGGCCTGTTAGGGGCACGGTGCGACATGGAAGAATACGAAACCGTTAAGGGCCACGATCGCCTAATTTCGGTGTTCGGATGCTGGCCGTCGTTTCACGATGCAGAGGTCATCTGGTTGCGGCTGAACCGAGGCTCGACGTCCCTGGGTAATGGCCCAACGCTCGAAGTACTCGTTCACGTCTTTCAGGCTACTAATGAGGTGAACTCTGAGCGCTTCTATGTCCTCCGGAACCACGTGCTTGTCCATCTGCGGTTTTCCGGGGCGGTCGAGTCAAGTATCGATGGGTTCAATTGCCAGAACGTTTTGCTAGGACTAGATATCGTAAACATAAGAAGCCGTCAGATAAGGCAAGTCAACCTGGAGGTCGTTTTCAATTCCGCATACGGCGTATCGGCGACATTCCAGTGTCAAGCTGTCGAAGTCGTCGATGTCATGCCATGCGATAGCAAAGCAACGCCGCTGTGCAGTCCGTAGCGGTCAGCTTCGAAAACCACGGTCCTATTCGGACGAAAAAGTAATGCTCGCCAAACTGAAAACCTTCTCGTTGCTCGGCATCGATGCCCTCCCGGTCGAGGTCGAGGTGGATGTCTCGCCGGCCGGACTGCCGAAGACGGTGCTGGTGGGGCTGCCCGAGGCGGCGGTGAAGGAGAGCACGCATCGGGTCGAAAGGGCGATCGTCAATTCGGGGTTTCAGCGGCCGCAGAATCGGGTCGTTATAAATTTGGCGCCCGCCGATCTGCCAAAGGAGGCGGCGTCGTTCGATCTGCCGATCGCCCTGGGCATTTTGGTCGGCAGCGGCCAGATCGCGGCCGAGCGGCTGGCGGAATATGCGGTCGTTGGCGAGCTGGCCCTGGACGGCACGACGCGCCCGACCAAAGGGGCGCTCTCGATGGCGATGGCCCTGGCCGCCGAGCCCGGGGACTGTCCCGATTTTCGTTCGGCGAA
>JAJFUI010000263.1 GCA_021372555.1 Planctomycetaceae bacterium
GTCCATCGATGCCAAGCAGCCCCAAGACGCCCAACGTATCGGGGTTAAGCCGCGATTTGCAGAGGAGGCGAAACCGTCTGGCCGCTTCGGCCCGCATCTGCCGGATTTCCGGATCGGCGAGGAATCGCTCGGCGCGGTTGTGGCTTTTACCGTCGGGCACGCCGATGCCGGCCCAGCCGACATACACGGTGCACTGGCCCGGTGCGGCGCGGCCCAGCGCCGGGTCCTGCACTGGCGGCGAGCCCAACGGGATGCTCGAGCACAGCAGCAGCGGCGCAAATAGCTGGGTGAGAAACGCTAGAAACCCGGAAGAAACGACGGTCGGCTCCATCGAAACTTTCTCCTACTCAATCGGCAGCAAGGGTGTTTTCCCGGCAGGGTGAAAATCGGCGCGGCAACAACTATTTCCGCGTGACCTTTTGATCGCGGGCCACGAAGATGACGTGCGGCAGCGTGCGTTCGTGGCAAGCGTCATACGGCTTAAGGACGCTGACGCCGGGCGGAAGGAAGGCTTGGACGTACTTGAAATCGTGGGTCGGCAGGGCGGGCGCAGGCGGCGGAGGGGTACTGTCGCCGGTGACGTTGATCCAGACGAGCGGCTTTCCGCCGACACGTTTCTGCACAAGGAGTGCCAGAGCCTCCGGGTCGTCGCAGGGCCAGGAGGCCCACTTGTCGGTGAAGTGGAGCACCACGTTCTCGGCGCGGTATTCCGATAGCCGGTGGGTGCCGCCGTCTGCGGTTGTGAAGTGGAAATCGGGTGCGACGCCGTCGCGGAAGAGGCGAGCGACGTCGACGCTGAGGGTAAAGGCACCCAGGGCGGCAGGCCCTTCGTGCGCCGCGACGGGCTCCGGCACGGTGACTTCCTGGCTGAGCCACGCGACGGTATTGCCAAGAGTGTTCGGCTCATGATCATTTTCGCGGACCTCGATGAGCAATCGGTAAACACCGGGTGGGACGCCGTCCGTTTTGAAAGAACCGTCGGCAGCCACCGGCAGGCCGATGTTTGGCGTGGGCTGCACCACGCGAACGCCACCGGCCCGGTCCAGGGGCGGTTTTGACACTCGCGCCAACGCCCGGCTCGGGTTGGCCGGCAAGGGGCGTTGGAAGAGCAGTAGGCCCTGGCCGGTTGTCGCGGCGAGCTTGTCTCTGGCGAGTGGAGGCAACACAACTTTGCCCACCACCGCGCGGCCTTGCTTGGCGGTTTCGACACGCACCGTTTCGCTGGGACCGATTTCGACGGATCCGGTTTGCCACGGAGAGACGCATTTGCCATTGAGCCACACAAAAGAGCCAAAAAGGCCGACAGAGAACTTGCCCGGCAAGACGCGATCGAAGACGAATTGCCGCGACTCGTCGGGCTTCGTTGAATAGTCCCAATCGATGTCTGGGCAACCCTCGCGGCCGACAAGCCTGAAGCTGACGCCGAACAGCGACGATTGGAGCTGCCGCGGCAGGACACGCTCGGCGAGCCATTCCAGCGTCCGGCATCCCGTGTGCTCTTCCTTGCTGGCGTCATCGCTCAAGTCTCGGCGAAGCGAAACCGACTCCGTAAAGACGCCATCGGAGCCCACTGTTTTAGGCACGACGCCCTGCACGCGGGCCCAGGGTTGCAGGACAATGTCACCGCGGGCGTCGAGTTCGCGGGCGGTGATTTCCGCGCCGCCAAAATCATCGAGGACGCCCACGACGTAGGGCTCGGTGGGGATGGGCAACTCGAAGCGGCCGTCGGCCGCGGTGCGCTCGGCGGCCAAGCTGTTTGAGCAGAAGGACGAGAGACGCCCGTTGCTGACCAGTCGCGGCTCGGAGACGGTGGAAAGAAAGACGCGGGCGCCGGCAACCGGCGTGCCATCGGGCCGCTTGACGATGCCGCGGGCGCCGGCGCCGCGATGCATCTCGATATCGATGGTTTGCGCCCCGTCACGGGTCATAAACACTCGCGATCGCTGCGTGACATAGCCTGGCGCTTGCAGACAAATCTGCCATGCCACACCATCAATGCCGTTGGTGTCGTTGAAGCAGACCTGATAACGACCTTGGCTGTCGACGGTGACCGCTGGGCAAGTATAACCGTCGCCTGAACCAGCATCGATTCCGAACGCCCACAAGACCTTGTGAAGTCGCTCACGTTCGGGCGACAACGGTTGAGTCTCGGCCGAGACGAGGATCTTGCGGATCGCCCTCTTGGTTGTCGCGTCGAGGACGCGTCCCACGATGCGGACTGGCTGTCGCAGGACCACGCGGCATTCGTGTCCGTTGGCGACAAGGGTGCGATGGACGGTCGCGTAGCCGGATTTCGAGATATCGAGCGGGATGCTGCCTTCCGGTGAACTGATCGATCGCCATCGGCCGTTTCCATCGGTATCGGGGCCAGCGAGCAACGGATGATGGCGTTCGTTAAAACAAGCGCTACTGGGTTTGATATGCGCGCCTGCCACCGGCTTGCCTGCTGCATCCACGACAAGCATCTTGAGGACGGGTCCCCGGCTTAGCCGAAACTCGACCGGCTTCATGCCCGCCTTGATTTCGATGTCGCATTGCTTCGAGACGAGTCCCGGCGCCGCGACGCCGATCAACGAGGGGCCTGGAGAGCGGTTGGCAAGGCGAAAAGTGCCGTTACCGTCTGTCCAGACGTTTTCCTGCTGCGTGAAGGAGCCAAGTGTCTCGGTGTGTTGCGTCTGAGCCACGGTCAGTTCGGCTGACGCCACCGGCTTACCGTTTGCGTCCATCACTCGACCGGTGAGGACGAGCCCCTGCTTCATCACGAATACGGCCTTTTGCGCTCGAAGATCGGGAAGCTGGCGGACGCATTCCGCATCGCTAAGGAACAAATCGGGAAGCTTGTCCCCGGCCGGCGCGGACGTTCCAGGCACAAAATCGGCGATGTCGGAGTTGCCATTGCATTCGACGCGAATACTGATTCCTGTCAGGCGACGGGGCGCATGATTGCAGTGCCATCGTCCACGAGAATCGGTCATCTCTTGATGGTCATTGATGTCGAGCTGCGGGCGTTCCGTGGGATAGTCGGCACGCCCAAGACCCAACACGACGGTGGCTCCGGCGATGGGCTGGCCCTTCTCATCGCGCACCACGCCGCCGATCCGCTGAGCGCGTTCGAGCTTAAAGCAATACTCCCGCGGGAACGGATCGTAGCGGCCGTCGACGTTGCCCCAGTTCCACTCGGCTACCATGGGCACGAAGCCGTTGGCGAGGACTTTTAGCTGAAGCCCGTCGTTGTCGTCGGGCGGCCTTGCCACTCGCGCGGTTCCGTCGGGGCCGGTAATGGAGACGCGAAGGAGAACGCAGAGCAATGGCTCACGCCAATCCGGGGCGCCATCCGTCCCGGAACTGGGCGACACCTGGAGTCTTGCATGCTCAATTGGCTTGCCCTGCGTGTCGACGACGCGGACGAGCATCGAGGTTCGTGGGTTGGCCAGGCGTTCGATAGCTTTTCCGGCTTGCTTCAGCAGATTTACGAAGCCGATCGCAGGCTCGGGCGAGTCGCTGGAGGCCGCCGGCGTTTCTGATGTCGGCTGAGCCGCCTTCTCTTCCGGCTGAGCACACGCCGCGGGGCTGGCGGCTGCGACGATCGCCAACGCTGCAAAAAGGGACAAGAACGATCGCGTACCGGAAGAAGGACTTGGCGCCATGATGCTCCCCCAAAGGCCAGAGTCGGTGGGCGTGGAACCGAGGGAGCATAGCCCTTATGGCCGGTGAGGGTCAAGCCCGACTCGTCGCGGCAATCGCAGTGAGGATGCGAAGAGTCGCTGGCCCGGCGCGACCGACGGTGGCGGTTGACGCGGCGACGCCGCTGTGCGCGTAAGCGCAGGCGCCGACAACAAACGACGGTCGCGGTGGCCTTAGAGGGCGCGACGGATGCGACGGACCGGGCGGCCGAAGACGGGCTTGGGGGCGGGCGGTTCGAGCGGCTCGCCGGTGTCGGTGGCCTCGGCGTCGAAATCGGCCGTGGGCTGCGGCTTTGCCAGGGCGACGAAGCCGGGGATTTCATCGCGTTTCAGGAGGCGATTGATCCGCATCTCGATTCGCGTTAGTTCGTTCCCCTCCTCGGGCGAGACGAAGGTGAAGGCAATTCCCTCGCGGCCCATCCGGCCGGTGCGGCCGACGCGATGCACGTAGTCGTCGCAGAATTGCGGGATGTCGTAGTTGATGATGTGCGAGATGGTGCTGACGTCGATGCCGCGGCCGACCACGTCGGTTGCCACCAAGATCTTGGTTTTGCCTTCGCGGAAACGCTTCATGACGCGATCGCGTCCCGATTGCTGGAGGTCGCCATGAATGGGGTCAACGCCCTTGAAATGTTCTGCGAGCCGCCGGGCGACTTTGTCGGTGCCGCGTTTGGTGCGGCAGAAAACGATCGCCTGCTGCGGCTCCTCGCGCTCGAGCAGTTTGACCAGCAGGTCGTACTTTCGCTCCGGATCGACGGTGAAGTACGATTGCTCGATGGTCTCGACGGCGAGATCCTTCGAGGAGAAGTCGACCATTTCGGGCTCGCGCATGTAGCGCTCCGCGAGCCGTTTGACCGGCGGCGGAATCGTGGCGCTCAGCAGCAGCGTTTGCCGCGATTGAGGGCAGCGGCGGAGGATTTTTTCGATGTCGGGACGGAAGCCGATGTCCAACATCCGGTCGGCTTCGTCGAGGACGACAAAGCGGACGTCGCTGAGGACAAGCGAGCCGCGGCCGATCAAGTCCAGCACGCGGCCTGGCGTGCCGACGACGATGGCGGCGCCGCGGCGGAGGTGCTCGACCTGGCGGCGGATGGGCTTGCCGCCGAAAACGCCGACGATGTAGATGTCGCGTCCGAAGGCCAGCTTGACGCACTCGTCGCGAACTTGGACGGCCAATTCACGGGTGGGCACCAGGACGAGAGCTTGCGTATTGGGAGCGGTCGCGCGCGGTTCGAGCCGTTCGAGGATAGGGATACAAAAGGCCGCGGTCTTGCCGGTGCCGGTCCGGGCCTGGCCCATCAGATCGACGCCGGCCAGGGCGCGAGGAATGAGCCCCGCCTGAATAGGCGTCGGTTCGAGGTACTCGGCCTCGTGCAGGGAGGCGAGCATTGCTTTGGACAGGCCCATGCTGGCGAAGCCGGCAGGTTGCGCGGCAGGAGCGGCCGGCGAGGGCGATTTTGGACGGGCGGGCGAGTTGGCGTTGCGTTGGGGCAAGGGAGTGGCAGTGGATAGTGGTTAGTGGGTAGAGCGAAGAGAACTAGGGGCGGGAATGGGCGTTGGCCCAGGCTTCGAGGGTGGTGAATTGGCGGTCAAAACACTGTTCGGCGACGCCGTACGGACTCTTAAAGAAGCTGGCGAGGAACGGCATTTGGCCGGCGTGGCCGCCGCGGTGGGCGAACTCGGTCAGGCGAACCAGGTCGAGGACCAGAGGCGCGGCCAGGAGCGAGTCGCAACCTTGCCAGATGAACTGGAGGGTCATCGGCACGCCCAGGAAGCCGGCGAAGTGGATGTGGTCCCAGGCGGTTTTCCAATCGCCGAGGTCGGGCAGGTATTCGATGGAAACGAGCGTGTTGGGCCGGTAACCGAGGATGTCGCCGATCAGGTGGTCTTTGCTGGCGACCTTCGCCCGCTTGTTGGCCGGATCGTCGAGGACGCGGCCGTCCATGTTGCCGAAGATGTTGTGGCCGACCCAGCTCAGCACTTCGAGGTTCCGGCGCGCGAACATGGGGGCCAGGACGCTCTTCATGAGCGTTTCACCGGTCTTGCCGTCGCAGCCGTAGTGGCAGGCGCCGCGGAGTCGCGCGAGTTCGTCGATCGCGGACGGGGACTCGCCGAGCGAGGGCGTGAAATTGATGTATGAGTAGCCGAGTTCGAACGCGGCGATTGCGTAGAGCGAACTGGCGGGGAGCGAGGCGGTGTCTAGCTGCGGTTCGAGGTCCGCCCAGGCCAGCGGCAGCTTCGACGCGTCGAACGTCGGCTCCGTTGACGAGACGTTGACGACGATGACGTCGGTCAGGTTTTCGCGGCGAGCAAACTCGGCCATGTCGTCCTTGAGGCGAGCGATGGCTTGGCGGGGCGTTTCCGAGGGGCACGCCTTTGACTTGTTGCTTTGGGCAGATTGGCAATCTGCCCCACGGGGGAACCAGTCGGCCAGTGCGGTGATGGTGTTGCCGACGCCGAGGGTCGTGCCGGGGCGGATGCGGCGGTCGATTTCTTCCAGCTCCGACTGGCATTGGTCGACGACGCCGGGCAAGACGGGGTGCCGGCTCTCGCGAGCCATCCGCATGGCTTCGTCAGCAAGCGGGACGCGGCGGATTTCGTGGCCCGCCACGACGAACTGATCCCAGGCGGCCAGGTCGAGCCGAGCGAGCTGGGGCAGTTCGCTGACGAGTCCCGCCGAGCCGACGAGACCCTTCTTGAGAGCTAGAAGACCGAGAACGGCTGTCGATGCCACCCCCCCCTTAGCGCCGATCAGCCACAGACCCACCCGCGATTTAGCCATAATGGCCTATTGTCGGACACGGCGGGGGAGCCGTCAACCGCTCTCGGCGGCTGGCGGGGGCGGCAACGGCGGGGGTGCGGCACAAAACAACGCCTGGATCGCATCAGCCGACACGCTCGACAACGACGGTGTTCGCCATTTCCAGGACGCCCTCGCGGTCGAGGCGGCAGGTATCGAGTCGAACGAGGTTGTCGACGGCTGCGGCGATGCCAACCCGGACCGCTTCGACGACGGGACGGCCGCCGCGAATCGCCCAGGCGGTTGCGGCAGCCAAGGCGTCACCGCTGCCGATCGGGTTCACGATCTGCGCGGGCTTGGGGGGATGCAGGCGATAGATTTCCGACGCGGATGTGATCCACACTGGACCGCCGCCTTGGGTAACGACAACCCATTGAGCGCCGCGGGCATTCAAGGAGCGCATGGCATCGACGAGTTGGTGGTCGTCGTCCAGTGACCGGTTCACGGTCTGGCTGAGCTCCTCGCGGTTCGGCTTTACGACCAACGGCTGACAGTCGAGCGTGGCCAAAAGGCCGGGGCCGCGGAAGTCGAGCACCGCGGGGCAGGGCGTGCGCTCCACGAGTTCGCGGTAGAATCGGTCGGGCGTGCCTGCGGGGAGCGATCCGGTGAGGACGGCAACGCTGGCCTTCGCGGCTTCTTCAGCGTACGCGCGGCGAAAGTCGTCCAGCTCCTCGGGCGTCAAAGGCCTTCCGTTTTCAACCAGCTCGGTCATCTCGCCGGTGACGCGGTCCAGCAGGGTGGTGCACACGCGAGTCGTCGCACGGGTGACGATCCAGCGCCGAGGCACACCCAAGTCCGCCAATTCGCGATCGATCTGCTCAAGCGGCGGTCCGCCCAGCGGGGCCAGGGTCAGGCTTGGGCCGCCGAGAAAGTGGGCAGCGATGCCGGCGTTGATGACTTTGCCCTGCGCGTGCCAGTGGACTTCCTCGGCGCGGTTTACCTCGCCGTAGCGAAAGCCACGGAAAAGCATGATCTGTTGCCATGCAGGCGTGAGGCCGGCGGAAAGAATCATAAGCAGCTTGACGCTTTGTGGCGCAAATCGGACGGCGTTAAGGACCGAAGCCGGGCGGCGGTGCAGCGCTGACACGTGAGGCGGTCATCCTAACAACTTCATTCGCGGGCGGCAATGACGCGGGCCGATCCTTGACCGCGAGCAAGACTGGCAAAAACGGTGCTTTTCTGCTAGCGTATCGGCTGCTGGAGTATCTGAACGACGACGAGAGCCGCCTCGGCTCCGACAAGGAACTCCCGGCGACATCTGCGGTCTGCGGCGCACTCCCCACCTTGCCGCCAATCAGAGCTCTTCCCACCTAGCATGGAGCGACCTCATGAAGTGTACTACCGGCGACGACAGATTGCGACGATGGCTGCCAGCGCTGCCGAGCGTCATTGGGCTGATTGCGACAGCCGCGTTGTTGGTTGGGATGGAGTCGGCGGCAGCGGTTGAGATAAAGGTGGTTGTGGGTGGAGAGTCGGCGGTGAAGGCGGCTGACTGTCGGCGGGTAATCATCGGGCCGGGAGTGAATCAGCCGGAGCCGCACCCCGGGTACCGAGGCGTCGTGGCGTGGGATGACGTCATCCGGCTGCGAAACGGTACGATGTTGCTGAGTTTCTCGACTGGCTACTGGCATGGTTCGCCGCCGACGCCGTTGCGGGGCGATCCGGAGATGGCGGCGGAATGGAAGAAGATGGGAATGCCGACGGACATCGACGCGCCGCGCGGCGGCAGGGCGATGCTCGTGCGTTCGACCGACGGTGGTCGGACATGGTCCAAGCCGGAGACGATCATTGACACGCCCGGGGATGATCGCAGTCCGGCGTTGGTCGAGTTGCCCAGCGGTGTCATTCTCTGTTCGCTCTTCACACTGCACGGCTGGATCGATCCGGCAAAGCACCCGGAGTTGGCCACGCGAACCGGCATCGTGCGTTCACGGGACGGCGGGCGGACGTGGGAGCAAGAGGTGCGGCGGTTGCCGTCACCGTTCACCAGTGATGCGACGGATCATCCGCCAGTGGTCCTGAGGGATGGCTCGGTGGTTTTGCCGGTCTACGGCTCCACCGGGAAAGGAAGACCGGAGCAGATGGCTCTCTTCCGGTCGACCGACGATGGGCAAACCTGGAAGCTGCTTTCGGTGATCCCCAGCGACCACGAGATGAGCGAGATGGGACTGGCGCAGTTGTCTGACGGGCGGCTGGTGATGATCTCGCGATCGGAGGGCGACATCATGTGGTCGAGCGACGGCGGGCGGACTTGGACCAAACCGGTTTCGTTCGGCATTCGGATGTTCGAGCCCGGGCTGACCTTGCTGCGCGACGGCACGCTCGTCTGCTTGCACGGCTCGTACGCGCCTGGCGCGGGCGGGCTTCGCGTCATCTTTAGCCGGGACGGCGGGCAAACGTGGATTGCGCCGGCCCGGAATCATGGATTTGCCGTCGATTCACAGGTATACGGCTACGGTCGCTGCGTGGAAATGCCCGACGGCTCGCTGCTGGCCGTTTATATCCGGACGGGGTGCCACAAAGCGGAGGATTGCCGGCGGGGAACGCTTTTGGCGGTCAGGTTTCGGATCCGGCCCGACTATTCAGGCATCGACGTGCTTCCGCCGCCGACGCCGGCGGAAGAAAGAATCGGCCGGTAGCCGGGCCGAATCAAGCAGCGGCGACGGGGCCGCCAGCCGGCGAGTGAGACTCGCCGCTGGTTGGTGATGCGCGCAGGTGCTTCTCCCGCAACGCCTTTTTTTTGCATTGACGTTGGACAGAAGCCGACGTTTTCGCCTTAGGAATCGCAAACGCAACGGTTTTGCGATTTCCCGTATCTGGCTGCATGGGCACCACGGGTCCGACAAAGACACGGTGGGAGCTTTTCTGAGGCCGAATTTAGGGCAAATGCTGACCCTCCCTGCGTTGAGGCGGTCTGCCGGCATGGCTTGCGGACGCGGTCAGGGCCCGGCCGTCCTGGGGTCATACTTTTCACCAATTGAATTCCCGGCGGAGGGCAATAGCATTTGTGCGACTCAGGATAAAGCGGACAGGGAACACAGGCACGGTCGGTCAGGAGGACTCAGCCGGTCCTAGTCAAGGGAAAGGACGGTGCGAGGTGAGAGCAAACCATGCGATTGCGATGGTGGTCCTCTGTATGTTGATCGGGCTGGCCGGAAACGGTGCCGCGGAAAACATCGCCACGCTAACGGACGGGAACTCGTCGGCGCGGTTCGATCTCGGGTCGTCGGGAGTCGGCATGAACCAGTGGACGGTTGACGGCATCAATCGACTCGCTGAACAGTCGTTCTGGTATCGCGTGGGCGATTCGGCTCAGCAACGATTGAATGCCTTGGTGCTGTCAAGCTGGAATGCTCCGTTGGATAACATGTTGATTGTCAACTACGCCGATCCGCTGAATCGATTTACGGTGCAACTCAACTTCACGCTGGTCGGGGCCGATGCTGGCGCAGGCGTGTCGGACGTGGGAGAGACGATCAAGATCAAGAGCTTGTTAGGGCAGCCGTTGGATTTTCACCTGTACGAGTATGTGGACGTTAATCTGCTCGGGCCGACGCAGCGTGTCGACTCATCACTGGTGCTGACCGGGACGCCTGTCAACACCGCCAAGCTGAGCAACGGCGGCGAGCTTTTCGAGACGGTTAGCACGCCGGCAGCCTCACAGTTCGAAGCCGGCTACGCGGGAGAGCTTTTGAGCAAGCTCACTAGCGGAAGTGTCTACAATCTCAATGACACGGCTAGCGCCACGGCGGGCGATTTGGCGTGGGCGTTTCAATGGGACGCGACGATCAACCCGGGCAAGAGTCTGTTGGTTAGCATCGACAAGCGGCTGGATGTCGCTCCCGAGCCGTCCACGCTCGTTTTGCTAGGGGTCGGCGGGGTCGCGATGCTCGGCTACGTTGGCCGACGTCGGTGGCCTTGGTAGCGCGAGAGCCTCACGCGGCTTGCTCGAGGGCACTGCTTGCACGGAGGCGGCGCAGCTCGACGAAGAGGCAGAAGGCGGTCAGCAGCGAGGACGCCAGGTCGGAGGTGGGCAGGGCGGCCCAAACACCGTCCAAACCAAAGTAGTGGGGCAGGATTAGCACGGCGGGGACGAGGATGAACAGTTGCCGCGAAAGCAGCAACAGCATTGCCTCGCGTGGCTTGCCGACGGATTGGAAGTAGCTCGCGCTGACGATCTGGAATCCGATAATCGGGAGCATGAGCGTGCAGATTTGGATGGCGTGGCCACCCAACGCGATCATGGCCGCGGTCGCTTTCTTTTCCTGGCAAAACAGCCGAATGATCTGCGACGGGAAGAGCATTGTCAGCACAAAACCGCAGATCATCCAGGCAGTGGCTACGAGAACGGCTGTCTCCAGCGTCTTCTTCACGCGGTCGAAGCGGCGGGCGCCGTAGTTGTAGCCGATGATTGGCTGAGCGCCCTGGTTGAGGCCGAAGATGGGCATGGCCAGCGTCATTATCACGGCATAGATCACGCCCATCGCGGCGACGGCCGTATCGCCGCCGTGGTAGTGCAGTTGATTGTTGAGGATGCTCCAGAGGAAGCTCGCGGCAAGCTGCATGAGGCATGGCGGCGAGCCGATGGCCATGATGCCGCGGCAGATTTGCGGATCGAGTCGCAAATTGCGAGCGCGGAACCTGAGCACGCTGGTGCCGCCGACGAAGTAGAGGAGCACCCAGACGGCGGTGGCTGCCTGCGCCAGGACCGTGGCGAGCGCCGCGCCCATCATGCCCCAGCGGAGCCAGAAGATGAACACGGGAGCTAAGAGGAAGTTCACAACCACGCTGACGAACATCGAAAGCATCGCGATTCGGGGGTTGCCTTCGCCGCGGATCACGGCATTCAGGCCGAATCCGACCATTTGGAACACGGTGCCGAGCGTGATGATCTGCAGATAGTCGTGCGCGTAGGGGAGCACGGTTTCGCTGGCGCCGAAGAACCCCAGGATGCGATCCGTCATGGCAAGTCCGACAGCCGTGATCGCGGTTGCCGCAAGCGTCAGCAACACCGCGGCGTTGCCGAGGATTCGCTCCGCATCGGCTTTGCGTTGCTCGCCGAGGCGGATGGAGATGAGGGCGGCGCCGCCGAAGCCGATCAGCATGCCGAAGGCGAGCATGATGAGCATGAACGGGAAGGCGACGGCGATGCCGGCGATGCCATCGGCGCCGATGGCGTGGCCCACAAAGACGCGGTCGATGAGGTTATAGAAGGCCTGGGCCATCATTCCGACGATGGCCGGCCCCGAGAATCGCACGAGCAGTCGAAAGACGCTTCCTTGTCCGAGTTGTGCCGAACGATCGGATACCATGCAGCACTCACGCTCCGCGTGAGGAATTTTGTGTTTGGCGAGCTTCCGCCACGGGAGACTTGCACGCGTTAGGGATCGTCGCCCAGCGTACCGCATCTAGGGTTCGGCGACAAGATGCGGCAGCACTGGGCTTTCTGATCGCGCGCAAAAAAGGAACCCGCGTCAGGAATGACGCGGGCCTTCCCTTGAAACCTGGGAACACGAATAGCAGATCTAGCGACGCCGAAGCCAATTGAAGCCGACCGCCAGGGCACCGAGCAACGGCCAGATGACCAGCGAGATCGGTTCCGGAACCGGGCACTGCTCGGCGCAGACTTCGAGCGCGACGCACTCGATCTCGAAGCAACCCTTGTTGGCAGTAACTTTGTACTGCAACTGCCCGGTCGCGTTGACCTCCAGCAGGAAGTCGGCGCCGAGTTCGGTGTCGTTCTCGAACGGCAGCAAGCCGAAGAGGGTGCCGTTGAACTGATCGGCTTGCGTCAGCAGCGCGCCGAGGTCCACGGTTGCGCACTCACTCTTATCCATGCACTTCACCCACACCTCGAATTTTCCGCTCGTCGCGCACCACTGGCCAGGCACGAAACCAGGGATGTCCTTCTCGACGGGCAGAATGTGGCTGGGCCACGCATCGTTTCCTGGGTTCGTCAGATCCAGCGTCCCGGAAATGAACTGGGGGGCGGAAATCGTTTGTTCGATGATCTGAACGTCTTCGAAGACCGCCGCCTGGGCCGAGAGGGCCATCAGAGACGCTAAAGCTAGAAGCACCACCACCTTCCTGTTCATCGCAAGCTCCTTTCCCGTTAGGCTGATGTGAAGTCGGTACGCCCGACTCCTCAATCACCCATAAACCGCCGGCCTCGGATTCCTGACAAGCGGATAAGAAACAGGAAGGGCGCCTTATCGAAACGTGGCTGGACAACGCAGTACACATCGTAGACGGGCAGCAGACAAGGGCAGCGACGATTGTCGTAAAGCGCATCCCCCTCGGTCTTTACTACTGGCGACAACCGCGTACGCAGCTCGCGCGCCCCTGCGCATGAAAAAGGCCCACGCCAAGTTTGGCGCGGGCCTTGCTCCCGCCGGTCGTTGAAAACGGCTAATCCCTTCGGCGACGCCGCCACCAGCAGATGCCGACGCCCAACGAGCCGAACAGGGACCACACGATGATCGAGATGGGTTCTGGCACAGCCGCGTCTGGCGGAGGGTCATTTGGCGCGGTCGCGGCGTCGGCCCACACCTCGAGCGCCACGCAATCGACCACGAAGCTGCCCCGGGGCGCCGAAAGCTGATAGGCCAATTGCCCGGTGGAATTGATGTCCAGGAGGAAGTTGGCGCCTAATATGGTTCCGTGTTCGAAGGGCAAGAACCCAAAAACGCTGCCGCTAAACTGGTCGGCTTGGTCCAACATCGAGCCAAGTCGGACCGTCAGTTTCGACTCCCCGTCCATGGAGTGCACCCAAATGTCGACCTTTGCGTCGGTCGCCTGCCACGCGGCAGGATCGAATCCAGCAATGTCCTGTTCGATGGGGACGGAGGCGGAAGGCCAAGCGGAGTCGCCCGGGTTTACCAGGTCCAGCACGCCGGAAATCGAATCCGGGGCGGTCAGGTTTTGCCCGATGATTTGGACGTCTACGAAGACTGCCCCCTGCGCAGACGGAGCCGCCGCCACCAAGACCGTAGCCAGCAGCCATACCAGCGTGCCTCTCATCATCAGCCTCCTTCCCGTTCAGGGACGAATGCATAGTGTTCCCGCAGATGCCCCGCACCCCTCTCACATTCCTATAAGCCGCCGGCTTTTGATTCCTGACAAGAAAGAAAGGCGGGCTGTCACAGGAAGAGCCGCCGGTGGCCGTAGAGCGCAGAAACCGCGCCGATTGCCACGGACCAATTGACGCCTGGGAAACGGTCTAGTCCGATTCCCCATAACCGTTCGGGTGGCGTCGGAACCAGTTCCACGCCGTGGCGACGATGCCATCGAGATCGGTATAGCGGGGCGACCAGCCCAGTTCGCTCATCGCTTTCTGGGCACTGGCGTATAACACGGCCGGATCACCGGCACGCCGGGGGCCATATTCGACCGGGAAGTCGACGCCAGTGACGCGCTTCGCCGCGTCGATAACCTCGCGGACAGAGTATCCGTGGCCAATGCCGAGGTTGTAGCAGCGAGCATCGCCCGGCTGCAGGGCGTTCATCGCCGAGATGTGCGCGTTGCAGAGATCTTCGACGTGGATGTAATCGCGGATGCACGTGCCGTCGGGCGTGGGGTAGTCGGCGCCGAAGACGGTCGCCCGCTCGCGCTTGCCGAGGGCGGTTAGCAACAGCGCCGGGATCAGGTGCGTTTCTGGGTCATGGTCCTCGCCGAGGGAGCCATCGGCAGCCGCTCCTGCGACATTGAAGTAGCGCAGCGCGACAAACGAGAAATCGCGGTTTGCGGCGACGTAGTCGCGCAGCACCCGCTCGACGCACCACTTGGACCAGCCGTAGGGGTTGACCGGTTCTTGGCGGATCGTCTCGACGATGGGCGTCCGTTCCGGCTCGCCGTAGACGGCCGCGGTGGAGCTGAACACGATGCGGTTCACGCCCGCAGCCTTCATGGCACGCAGTAGGCTGATTGTGCCGGCCGTGTTGTTGTAGTAGTAGCTCAACGGTTCGGCGACCGACTCGCCGACGTACGTCAACGCGGCGAATTGCATCACGGCGTCGATGGCGTGCGTGAAGAAAGCCTGGGTCAGCGCTTCGGTGTCGGCAATATCCAGTTGGTGGAATGCCGCACGCGGGTCGACAGCGGGGCGATGGCCGCGATAGAGATTGTCGACGACAACGACGCGGTGTCCGGCGTCGAGCAATTGCTTGACGGCGTGCGAGCCGATGTAGCCGGCGCCGCCGGCGACCAGGACGTTCATAACAAAACTCCCGTTATTAGCTTCCTTGCCAGTCCTCAATTTGCAGATTCGAGACGCGGCTGAACTCGTTAACGTTGTGAGTGACGAGGATCAGTCCGCGGGCTACCGCAATCGAGGCGATAAGAAGGTCGTTTGGCCCAATCGTTGCCCCCCGATCCGTCAAGTCCGCGCGAATTCGCCCGTACGCTTCGGCGGCGGAATCGTCAAAGGGGAAGGACGAGAACCGGGACACAAACATCGTTACCTTGGCGACGTTGTTGGCGGCGTCGCGGCTTCGCATCGCTCCAAACAACAATTCCGCTTTGACGACGGAACAAAGCGTCACCTCGTCGACGTTGCTTTGGGCCAGACGCTCGGCAATGCGGGAGCCGCGCCCCGCGCGGAGGTAATCAACGCAGGCGTTGGTGTCGAGCAGCCACGTCACGGAAATACCTCGCCACGCGATTCGTACTCGCCTTGGTCAGGACGACGAAAGGTGGGATCGGAAATGCAGCCTTGCATGCTACCGATGAACTCGCGCCACTCGGCGACGCTAGACGACGCCAAGTGTTCGCTCGGCTCGACAACAACTCTAACCTCGCGGTTCGCCTCAGCCAGACCGAGGGGAAGCGAGATGGTCAGCACACCGTCGGCCCCAACCTTCGACCTTATCTCAACGTGGCACATAACGTAGCTCCGGTGCAACGAACGACTGCACCTAATTGTACCTTCCGGTGACGGCGTCAGCCAGACGACACCAATTGGCGCCTTGGAACCGCGGCTAGCGATGGAACGCGTTGCGTCGTTGCCGGGAACTGCTGCATGCGATATGCTAGCGGTGCAACTTACGGAGAGCGAACGTTCATGCAAATCGCCGTCACGGGAGCCTACGGCCAGTTGGGAGGCGAGCTGTGCCGACAGCTCGGCGCGAACGCCATTCCGCTGGATATTGACACTCTCGATCTTACCGATCGGGACGCGGTGCTGCGGCGAATGCTCGCGCTGAAGCCGGCGGCCATCATCAATTGCGCCGCTTACACGCAGGTCGACAAGGCAGAGAAGGACGCCGAGCGATGCCGAGCGGTAAACGCCGCGGCGGTCGAGCATCTGGTGCGAGCCTGCGAGCGTCTCGACTGCCCACTGGTGCAGATCAGCACCGATTATGTGTTCGGTGCGCTGCCGAGCAAGCTGCGGCCATGGCGAGAGGACGACCCGACGACCCCGCAAGGGGTTTATGCTCGTACGAAGCTGGAAGGCGAGCAGGCGGCGGCCGCATATCCGAAGCACTGGATTGTACGGACTTGCGGACTGTATGCGAGGCCGTCCGACACGCGGGCGGCGAACTTTGTGCGAACGATGCTCCGATTGGGCGCCGAGCGGCCGGAACTCCGCGTGGTAGCCGATCAGCATTGCACGCCGACCTATGTGCCCCACTTGGCGCGAGCGATATTGTTCTTGGTTGGGCACTCAGAAAGTGGGGACAGTCTCCCTTCGCAGCGTTGGGGAATCTATCACGTGACGAACACCGGCGAAACGACGTGGCACGAGTTCGCCACGGAGATCTTCCGTTTGGCGGAACTGCCGGTCGCCGTGCGTCCGATAACCACCGGCGAATATGGGGCGCCGTCGCCACGGCCGGCATACAGTGTGCTGGATACCGGCGCTTATCATCGGCTCGGCGGGCCCGCTATGCCCGATTGGAAAGACGCGTTGGCCGAATACTTCCGGGAACTGCGAGGAGCGGGAAATGGAAATTGAAAACCGTGCCTTGAAGGTCGCACTGGTCACCGGCAGCGGAAAGCGGCGGGTGGGTAACGCGGTTGCTCAGGCGCTGGCCGAGCGGGGCTACGCCGTGGCCCTCCATTACCATCGTTCGGCCGACGAAGCGGCGGAGACGGTGCGGCAGTTGCAGCAGCAGGGCGTCCGCGCGGCCGCTTTTCAAGCTGACCTCGCCCAGGAAACCGAAGTAGATCGGCTCTTCGACCACGTGCACGAGACCTTTGGCCGGCTCGACGTGCTCGTGACCGCCGCCGCCGTCTGGGAGCACAAGCCGCTCGAGGAAGTATCGGCCGACGACGTCCGACGGCAGTTTGAGATCAACACGCTCGGCACGTTCCTCTGCTGCCGGCGTGCTGGCTTGATCATGGCCAAGCAGCGGGAAGGGGGCGTGATCGTCACCATTGGCGATTGGGCCACCTCGCGTCCGTACCTGGGCTACTCAGCCTATTTCGCCAGCAAGGGAGCGATCCCCACAATCACCCGCAGTCTGGCCGTCGAACTTGCCCAGCGCAACACGGCGGTGCGGGCAAACTGCATTCTGCCCGGGCCGGTGATGCTGCCGGAGCACCTTTCGGAGCACGAAGTGAAAGGGGCGGTGGCCGGCACACTTTTGAAGCGTGCGGGGCGGCCGGAGAACGTCGCCCAAGCGGTGCTGTTTTTGGTCGAGAACGACTACGTCACCGGCGTTTGTCTTCCGGTGGACGGCGGCCGCACCATCGCCGGCGGGCCGTGAACGGGAAAAGTGGGCTGGAAAGCGAAAAAGCCGCACTCAATCGCGGCTTTTCCGGCCCTCATCAGTGGACAGGGTGAGAGTCGCACTCACGACACGCGGATTTTCAGAAAATCTGGCGGACTCTAAAAACAACCCTCTTTTCCCGGGACTTCGGGCGATTTTGCAACTTGCGGCGTTTTTTCGCACGTCGTCTTAAGCGATAGCCGATGATTGAAAGGTCGCCCAGTCTTTTAGGTTAGACGCTATCTCTTCGGAAAAGCCAGAGACGTGTGGTCGGGCGCGAGCATCACGCGGTTTGCGCGGGCGCTCGGTCGCGGATTCTACCACCGCATGAACTCGTTGGTGTTGGACGTGCTGCCATGATTCGCTATTTGGCGATGGCTCATATCGGGTTCGGTTTGCTGGTATCTGCGGCAGCGGCGGGGACGACAGTCCTCGACTTCAAGGATTTGCCAATCCAGTATTGTGGCGCGCATGTTGCCGCGCTCCACGGACGCCCTGGTCGGTGCGCGATCTGCCGCGTTTCAAGGCACTCCGCCGAACACTCGTATTCGATTCAATGGCTACGATTCTTCGGCGTACCTCGCTGAACAATCGGCCTACGTGACACTGTCGTCCACGCCGCAATACCTTTCGGCCATTCTTCTCCGTCGATCACATCCGAGTGGAGATAGTGGCGAACTTTACGTGATGGATGACCTCACTGTTTCCAGTAACCGGAGGGGGACACAATGAAAACGACCATCATCAGCGCACGATTGACCGCAGCGCTATTGTTCATGGCCTTCACTGCCAACGCGGTGGACGCCTCCGTTACGTTCACACGCGTGGCCGACACACACACTATCATTCCCGCTGGCCAGTGGAGCGGACAGCCGTTTACCGCTTTTGTCGGCTCGGCAGACGTTCCCCCTGCTATCGACAACGGCAACGTAATGTTTCTTGGCACGCGGACACCGAACTATGCCGAGGGTGTGTACAAGTGGGAGAATGGAACCGTTAGTCTGATTGCCGATCCATCAACACCGCGTCCCGGCGGCGGGTCCTTCAGTGCATTCAAGCTACCCTCCGTTCAAGGCGGCACCTACGCTTTCTCGACCTACGATAACATCTATTGCACGTCTGGCGGCACGCTGACCTCCGCGTTTGGTTCCCTCAGTCTTTCCGGGCCCGGTCGTCCATCAGTTGACGGCAATAGCGTATGGTTTTACGGCGAAGCGGGTTCGAGCGGGAGCATCTACCGTTGGAACAATGGTTCTGCAGTTGCCGTGATCTCTCCAGGTCAGCCAATGCCTGGCGCCGCGGGATTACCTTTCACCGAATTCGGCCTGGACGTCATCGCCGGGCAGGGGAATGTTGCGTTCTATGGGGCCAACGAACGCCGTTGCGGCCTCTACAAGTATGCCGACAACTCGGTGCAGTTGGTTGCAGACACGCACACGTCGACATTCGATCGATTTTTATGCAACTACACCGCTTATGACGGACAAACGCTTGGGTTTCTGGCGCACGACGTGCTTCGCGGCTGGGGCCTCTTCCTTCAGCGGAACGGCGAACTTGAGACCGTGCTCGTCGAAGGACAAGCCGCGCCGGGAGGTGGCAACTTCCAGCTCGGCGGCTACTACGGCAGTGACATCGCAACCGGCAGCCTCCGCACCTCCATAGACGCCGGACACATTGCTTTTTCATCGTTTGTCAGCGAGGGTTCCACCACAACTTATGGCATCTACACGGACCTGGATGGGGAACTGAAGCGACTTATTGGCAGCGGCGACAAGCTCTTTGGAGAGACCGTTGATATCGTAAGAATTGGCGAGGAAGGCCTGAGCGGAAACCAGATAGCATTCCTGGCCCACTTTACCGACGGCAACGAGGGTATTTTTGTTGCCACGGTGCCCGAGCCCTCCACCTTCGTCCTGCTCGGCGTTGGTGTCCTCAGCCTGTTCGGCTACGCTTGGGGACGACGGCGGGCGTGAGGTTACGACTTCACTTCGATTCAAGAAGGCCCTGTTGGTGTTCCGGCCTGACTATGTTCGATTGGCGTCAGCTTGAACCGATCTAGCGACCGAGCGAGCCGGCCATCCTTGCGATAGTAGCCCTTGGCGAATGTCCAATAGGCGACCGCCAGCTTGGCGACGGTGAGGATCAGTGCCGCGAAGGGAGGCTGGGAGGCAACGCCCGGCCGCCAGCCATTCGCCGATTAGCCGGTTGTACGCGGCTTTGCTGCCGCGGTCTTCCAAGTGCCGAGATAGTGGTCCTTGCCGTTGAGCGTGACCACGGCTTGTCCTGTAGGCTTGTGACGACGGCACTTCGGCACGCGAAGAGACTTCGACATAGCGACCTCCGATTTCCAGAATCCGGTAGTCTACCGGGTTCTCGGGAAACTGCGGGCCGCGCTGTCGACCGCCGACAGGTATCGCAACTTCAGATTCGGCGCGATTTACAACGAGTGGACAGGGTGAGAGTCGCACTCACGACACGCGGATTTTCAGTCCGCTGCTCTACTACCTGAGCTACCTGTCCGTTTGCCCCATCTCAATTGGGGCAAAGCTCCCTAGTATACATTCCGGCCACTGATTGTCAATTCGTGCAGCCGGCGGGGGTGCAGTAACGGATTATGGCCGTTGTCGAGTGAGGCTGGGGGATGATGGTCATCGGCGCGAGATCAACGTCGCCGTGCCGGCGACGGCTAAACGCGGCATGTTTTTCCGTTTTGACCACAAGAAATCGCTGCGTCCAGCCGGGCAATGCCGTAAAGGGCGATGCGAGGCAGGGCCGCAAAACCATTCACGCGATGGGGTAGGGCGCTGCGATCAACGGCGAGTGCCGGTTGCCCGATAGGTGAGGTTCCGCGGTGGTTGGCGGCTGGGGGCGGTTGGCTTACAATATCGGCCTTGCAAGTCACCGCAGTGCGTGAAAGGCACTGGAAACACGGCTGGTGTAACTCCCGCCGACAACGAAGACATCGTATGTTTCTCTCCATTGACGGCGGCGACGGCACCGGAAAGTCGACGCAGCTTGAACTGCTGGCCGCTTGGCTTCGCGCCCAGGGGCACGAAGTGCTTACGTGCCGCGATCCGGGCAGCACACCGCTGGGCGAGGCTGTTCGGCATCTGCTACTGGACCGGCACGACCTGTCGATCCATCGCCGCAGCGAAATGCTGCTCTATATGGCGGCGCGGACGCAGATGGTCGAAGAGTTGATCCGCCCGGCGTTGCAGTCGGGGAAGTCGGTGATCAGCGACCGCTACCTGTTGGCCAACGTGGTGTACCAAGGGCACGCCGGAGGGCTAGACCCTACGATGTTGTGGGAGGTTGGCGGGATTGCCACCGGGGGGCTAACGCCCGATCTCACTATTGTGCTGGATGTGCCGGCCGAGGTGGCAGCGGCGAGGCTCACGCGTCCTTTGGACCGCATGGAACAGCAAGGCAGCGAGTTTCACGCCCGGGTGCGCCAGGGTTTTCTGACGGAGGCGGCCCGGTCTCCCGACCGAATCGTCGTCGTCGACGCGAGCGGCCCGGTGGAGGAAGTGCAGGGAAACATTCGAAGCGTCGTGAAGAACTGGCGATAGCGCTGGCGTTTCATTCATCAATCAACAATCGGTAAATCACCAATCCTTTTCCATGTCCTGGCACGGGATCGAGGGACACGACGAAGTGGTCGAGGAGTTTCGTCGGGCGCTCCGTCGGGGCCGGCTGGCGAGCAGTTTCTTGTTCGCCGGGCCAGCCGGCATCGGCAAACGGACGTTCGCGTTGAAGCTCGCGCAGGCGATGCTTTGCCAAGCGAGGCCGGAAGACGCGTTGGATCCGTGCGGCCAGTGCCCTTCCTGCGTGCAGGCGGCGGCTGGCACGCATCCCGACATCGCCATGGTGGCCAAGCCGGCAGACAGGGCGTTCATTCCGCTGGAACTGCTGATCGGCGAGCGGGAGCACCGACGTCGTGAAGGATTGTGCCACGAAATCGGATTGCGGCCTTACCTTGGCGGTCGAAAGATCGCGTTGATTGACGATGCCGATTATCTGAACGCAGAGGCGGCCAACGCATTGCTCAAGACGTTGGAGGAGCCGCCGCCGCAATCGGTGCTGATCCTCATCGGCACGACGCCGGCCAAACAGTTGCCAACAATCCGGTCGCGTTGCCAACTGATCCGGTTTCGGCCGCTTCCGACGGAGGTCGTCAGCCGCCTGTTGGTGGCGAAGGGGCTTGTCGAGGATGGGACCGCGGCCGACAGGCTGGCGCAATATAGCGAGGGGAGCGTGCAGCGGGCGTTGGAGTTGTCCGACGCCGGGCTCTGGACCTTTCGCAACACGCTGTACCAGCGGCTTTCAGAGCCGATGCTCGACAGTGTTCGCCTCGCGCAAGGTGTCGCGACTTTCGTCGACGAGGCCGGCAAAGAGGCGTCGGCCCGGCGTGCCCGGCTGCGGCAAGTTGTCGCGTTTGCGGCGGATTTCTACAGGGAGTTGATGCGTGCTCAGTGCGGAAGCGCGCTGACGGCGGACAGAGAGCTTCGGGAACACGTTGACCGCGCGATGCAGCGAGGCCCCGGTGATCGGCAAGCCACGCTTGCGCGGTTAGACCGCTGCTTGGACGCCAGTGCCCAGATCGATCGCAACGCAAACCAGGCGACGCTCATCGAGTGCTGGATGGATGATCTGGCGCGCGGCGAATCGCCCGTCGGCTGAGCCGGAGGACGCTCAACTATTCGTCGTCCGCGTCTGGTTGCTCTTTCTTTTCACCCCAAACGGTCAGGACCAGTTTGCGCTGGCTGGCGTGGCGGCGATGTTCCCCGAGGCAGATTCCCTGCCAAGTGCCGAGGCAGAGCCGTCCGTCGTGGATTGGGACGGTAAGCGAGCAACCCAGCAAGGATGACTTCACGTGGCCAGGCATGTCATCGGGCCCCTCTTCGGCGTGGCGATACGGGTAGTCCTCGGGGGCGAGCGTGTCGAGCACCCGGTCCAGATCGCGGAGCACGTCTGGGTCGGCGTTTTCGTTTATCGAAAGTGAGGCCGACGTGTGTTTTAGGAAGATGTGGAGCAGCCCGACGCGGAGTTCGGCGATCTCCGGCAGGGCCTGAAGCACGATGCCGGTGATGGAATGGCAGCCGCGGTGGAAGGCGGGGAGCGAGATTTCTCGGTGGAGCCAACTCACGGCGCGGTCTCCGGGTTTGCGTGGTCGCCGACAACCGGCGGCCGCTGTCAATGTACCGGCGAACGTGGCGGCTGGAAAGGGTTTTTGCCCGGCCTCGAACATCGGCATAGAATGCGGTCATGCCCTGCAAACATCTAACCGAGCTTTACGAGCTTTGCAAAACGCACCGGCTGATGCTCAGCAGCACCGACCTGATCCGGATCATCTGCCCGGAGTGCGGGGTGGAAGACGTTTGCCCGTCGGTGCTATGTGAAGAGTATGAGGCGCGGCATCACGACGACACGGCCGCGGCGCAGGACGGGTCGTCACCGGCAGCCGATCAGTAGGCGGCCGCTCGCCGCGCTGCTTTCCGACGAAATTTTCGCCGAAATTCTTGACTATCGCTTTTTGTCATGGATAATGGAATATTTTAATTGCGGCAGGGGTTCGTCGGGGGTCGCAGGATTCGTTTTTTTGATTGGAGTTGTCGGTAATGCGAAATGTGTTTGATGCGATTTTGGAGTGCGGGCACGACGAGGACTTTCTGCCCGCGGAAACAGATCAATTCTCGTGCACCGATGCGCCCGCCGGTTCGCGTGCGAAGATCGATGTGTTGGCCGAGCGGGTATTGCGTGGACAGCCGCTATGGCACCCTAGCGATCGCTCGGACTACAGCGGTCTGACCGGAGCGGTGCGGCCTCGCGCATGAGCCTTCGCTCGATTCTTGCGGCATCATGCTGATGCCGGTGGTGGCGGTGCCGTCTCTGCACGGCACCGCTGATGTCCCCTCGCGGCACAAGTCACATCGGCTGGGGTCTCAATCCCCAGCCGAATGCGGGTGATCGCCGCCGTTTGCGCCGTCGAAACACTTTGCGAGTCAGCGGGCGCCAAGCCGCTATTTGATTGGTGCCTGAGTGTGGCCGCTGCGACGGCCGCACTAGCCTAGGCCGCGCTTTAGTAGGTGTTGAAAGGATGCGTAGGGTGGAGGCGTGGCGCAAGCCCGCTCTACGCGGCCACCGATGACTCTAGCTGCGGTGGCTCGATCAACTGGGTCTTGATTACCCGCTCGCCCCGCGTCCCGTAGAACAGGACTTGGTTGCGATCGGTCTCCCAGATCGCGGTGAACTTGGTGGCGCGAGGACCGTGCAAGCAGAAGAAGATGCCGCAGGGCTTGTCGCCCCGTCGTAAAACGCGCTGAGTTAATGAGAACGCTCCCTCTCGAAGCTCGAAATAGCTGCAGATTGTCGTGTTGACGTAGTCTCGAAGATCGTGAACGGTCTCGACCTGCTGAAAACGGGTCAACATTTTCGTATGGATCTCCCGGATGCGAGGATGAATCGGTTCGCGGCTTCGGGCAAGCCAGATAAAATAGGTCGAAAATCGACAGTGAAAATATCGGCAGAAGAGGGCCAGAAATTCGACCCCCGAAACGGAGGCCCTTTGTCGGGGAGCCGCGATTCTTGAGCGTCTGCTTTCGGCGATAAGCTGCAATCTGCAAGCAGATACGACGAGTGACGCCCGCTGGACCGGCGATGGCTGCACTTTTGACTAAAGAACCCGGTTGCTGGAACAACCGCGCACGGCAACACGGCTTTCCTATTTTGCTTCTTTGGAGTACGCGGAGAACGCCTCAGACACGCGTCCTTCGCGCTGGTCGCCGCGGTGGAGCAGGACGCGGTAGCGAAGCGTAAGCGATTCGCCGGAAGAAAGGGTTTTGCCGCCGCCGCTGAGTTTGCCGCTGGTGAAGTCGTTGAGGCAGAAGGGGTTTGCGGCCAGCAGCCCATACGGTCGGGCGTGCCAGCGGGTCGGGTATTGGAAGCTGCTCGGGTGGTTCAGGATGGCGATGCCGACCGTCTTGCCCGCCAGCGGTCCGTGGTAATCGATCCACTCGGCCGGTTGGCCCCAGGCCGCGTTGTCTATCTGCCCGCGGCTGTTGATCATCTTGCCGCCGAGCTTGGCATCCACGCTGATGGACTCGACCACGCGCATGCCGAAGGCACCCTCCTTGGTGTCTCCAAAAGTGACCGGGCCGTCGGTGGCCTTGAGCGCGATATCGACGTCGATCCACCGGGAGTCGCCATCGGTGTCGAAACGAAAATCGCGATGGTCTTCGCATACCTTGCGGCCGTCCGGGTCGAGCCAGGCGTTCCGGGTGGCAATTATCGCCGGCTTGCCGCTGGCCACGCGGGTGAACTCGATGTGCCGGATCGTGCCACACCTGCCTTGCTCAATCCAGAAGTTGACGCCGTTTACCAGGCCATGGCTGAACCATAGCGATCGCTGGTGCGGATGATCCGTCTTTTCTCCCGCGCGCTTGGCCATTGGATAGTCACGGGTCATTCGCTCGCCGGTCGGACCGATGATAGGCCAAAGGGCGGGCTTTGTGCCGCAACGGATCAGGTATTCCGTGAACAATTGCCCGTCGATTTTCACCACCACGCGGTCAGCGGATCGCTCGGCGGTGATTTCTGCGGAAAGACAGGCCGTCGCGCATGAGCAGAAGGCGGCAATGGCGACAAGATATGGAGACGCACGTCGCAGCATGGCAGGCTCCAGAGGCAGGGCGGGAAAACGCGACTCTATGGTAGCCGACCGACATGCGCGGGACAACAGCGGGGACAACTAGGGGCCCGGCGCATCGGCGTATTCTTCAAGCTGGCGGCCCTCACCCTAGCTTTCTCCCAAAGGGAGAGTGACGTCGGGGCGGAGGGCTGGCCTTCAGCTATCGCAGATCCGCCTTGCGGTATTGATCGAAGCTGACACGCTCGAAGGTGGCCATCTGTTGCTCCGCGGTCGCGACGCGGTGCAAGTCGGCGGGCTGCAAGGGCCGCACTAGCTTGTGCTCGCTGCGGATCGTGTTTTGCTGATTGCCATCGGACGCCGACGAGGAGACCGTCAGCTCGACGAGCGACGCGATCGCTTTCCGCTGGGCCAGTTCCGCGTTCACGGCCATGCGGCCGAATGGCGGCCGTGAGCTGGGAGACAGCAGTGTATTGAGCCGGGCGTACCAGTCGGAAAACTCCCGGTACTCATCCACCGCCGCTTGGTTGTCCTGCGTCACGGCGGTCAATCGATAGCTGAGCAAGGGACTTGTGAGCGTCAGTTCGTTGCCGAGCTGATCAAAACGCACTTGAAAGTTGGGTTTGGCGAGGAATTTTACCAGTGGGTCGGAGCTCTTCCGGGCGTCCTGCCGCAACCGATCCGTAAATTGACCTACTTCCTCGGTGGTCAGTTCGGCCCGGATTTTCCGACTTGCGTTGAGCAAGATGAACCGTCCGGCCGCCGCGCCGAAGACGATCGTCTCCGCCGGCGTCTTCATGCAGTCGTAAACCAAGCCGCGGTGGAAGATCGTCGTACTCTCGCACGGTGGCTCGCTGGCGTCCGCGGCGTACACCGCGTTGTCGATGCGGAAATCGCCGCTGGCGGCGATGTTGGGCGGGTTCGCCTTTTGGCTGGCGTCGGGCGTTGCTGCGAGAACCGCGGCGACCATCAGGGGATAAAGGCAGCACATAGTGACCTTCGGCTCGAACGTATATCGAAAAGTGGCGACAGACTGCGCCGATCGCGAGATGAGACGCCCGACCAATGGGCGGCAGAGAATAGCGACGCACGCCCCTTCGTGTAAAGGCGGGAAATCGGTTTGCTGCCAAGAAAAGCCAGGTTTAAGCCACCCATCGTGGTGAGTTTGTGAGCCTGGCCGATGGCGCGTTGGTCACGCGGCAAGTCGGGACAGACAAGGGGGCTCGAGTTGCAGAATGCTGTTGTAACTGGTCCGCCTTGACGCGGCGGCGGTGGTACGCTACGCTACGAGTTCACCCTGTTGGCCGTGAGCGGCCCCTGGGGGATTAGCTCAGTTGGGAGAGCGTCTGGATGGCATCCAGAAGGTCAGGGGTTCGAGCCCCCTATCCTCCACTTCCTTCTTTCGGGCAGTAGCAAAAAGCCGTGATCGAAAGCCGCGCCGGTCGGCCAGGCGCGACCCTCGGTTGCGGCTTTATGTCCAGGCATTCTCGGCCGCCCTCACCGCACCACGCATCGAGTCTAGGAGAGTTCCATGGATTGGAATAGTTACGTACGAGTTAGCGCCCTGATGTTCCTCGAGTTCGCGGTGTGGGGCGCGTGGATGCCGGTGCTTGCGTTGCGGCTGCTGGGTCCGCTCAAGCTGAACGGGAAGCAGACCGGCTGGATCTACGCCACGTTCCCGTTGGCCAGCATTTTCTCTCCGCTCGTTGCGGGCTACCTGGCTGACAAATGCGTCAATGCGGAATGGGTCATCATGGGCGCGCACATCGCAGGCGCGGTCCTGATGTTCATTGCCGCGAAGCAGACGAAATTCTGGGGCATGTTTTGGACCATGCTCCTGTACTCGGTCTTCTACACGGCGACGATTCCGTTGGTCGCGAAGGTCCTCTACGCGAACCAATCTGTTGCGAAGATCGACACCTGGGTATGGGTGTGGGCTCCTGTATCTTGGGCCGTGATCGGTTATTTTCTCACCGGCATGCGTCAGTTGCGGAAGATCGGTGGCGACGGGCCTGACAGCTTGTATCTCGCCGCCATTCTTTCTGTGGCGATGGCCCTGGTTTGCCTTGTTCAGCCGGCAACGCCGCACCAGGCCGCAGCGGCGACGGCTGGCGCCCAGATCGTGGCCAACCCCATGGTGGCAGCGTTCGGCATGTTGAGCAATTCGAACTACTTGCTCTTCATGCTGCTCCAGCTCGTTGTGTCCGGAATGATGCAGTTCTATTTCCTCGGCACTGGGCAATTCATGCAGGATCGCGGGGTCAGCGGAAAGAACGTCTCCGCGGCAATGGGGATGGCGCAGGTCGTTCAGGCGGCCGCCACCATTCTGTTGCTTGAGCCGCTAATCGGGCTGGCCCCGAAACTCGGGTTCGCACAATACGAGGGATACCGCTGGACCTTTGCCACGGGCGCCCTCTGCTGGACCGTTCTCTTCGCGACGTACCTGCTGAGCAGACGGAGCCTTGGCGTCATCCTAATTCAGAGCTTCCACGGCTTCGCCTACGTGTTCTTCATCATCGCCGGCCAAAAGTTCGTCGGATTGGTCGCGCCAGGCGAAATCCAGGGATCGGCGTTGTCGCTGCTAGCTATTGCCACCAACGGCATCGGGCTGTTCGTTGGCACCCAGTTGGCCGGCTTCGCCATGCAAAAGAATTCGGTCGGCGGGAAGTTCCAATGGTCCAAGATTTGGAGTGTCCCGCTGGTAATCACCCTGGCGGGGGCGCTACTTTTCGCGGTCGCGTTTAAGGCACCTGCCCCATCCGCATTCCAGCCGGCCAAGCCGCACGCGCAGAAGGCCGTTGCCACCGAGCACGGTCATCGTTGATCGAGCCAAAGTCGTGGCGTCATAAGCTCGAAACGCCTTTGCCGGGCGAGTGCGCAGGCTGACGTCGGCGGCGCTTGCTCCGGGCTTGTATCTTACATCGCGATTCCCGGATGCCAACCGGTGATAGCCGTGGCTTCGATGCGTCTCTTCGCGCCTGGGTGGCCATCATTTGACCACATGCCTCTCGGGGGTAATAATGCCGCGGTCTGTGGACTGGCGTAGCGCCGGCGGGCCGGTCGCGGTCACTTCTCTCCCTACTAATCTGGAGGGCGTCCGATGGCAGAGGCACATGCCGGGATCGTCAACGTCATGAAAGAAGGCCGCCTGTTCCCGCCACCGCGCGAGTTCGCCGCCAAGGCCCGCATCGGCTCGCTGGAGCAATACGAGACGCTCTGGAAAGAGGCCGCTGGCGACCTGGAGGGCTTTTGGGGCAAGATGGGCCGCGAGATACATTGGTTCCGACCGTACTCGAAGGTTCTTCAATGGAATGAGCCATTCGCCAAGTGGTTCGTCGACGGCGAGACCAACGTCTCGTACAACTGCCTCGACGTCCATCTGAAGACGCACCGCCGCAACAAGGCGGCCATCATTTGGGAAGGCGAGCCGGGCGATGTCCGCGTCTACACCTACGAAATGCTTCACCGCGAGGTGTGCAAGTTCGCCAATGTGCTGAAGACGCTCGGCATCAAGAAGGGGGACGTCGTGACGATGTATATGCCGATGGTGCCCGAGTTGGCCATCGCCATGTTGGCCTGCGCCCGAATCGGCGCGGTTCACTGCGTAATCTTCGGCGGGTTCGCCGCCGAGGCCATCGCCGATCGAAACAACGACGCGAAGGCGAAACTAATCATCACGGCCGACGCCAGTTGGCGCCGCGGCAAGCAGATTCCGTTGAAGGCCAATGTCGACGCCGCCGTCGCGAAGTCGCCGACCATCGAGAAGTGCATCGTCTACAGGCGGACGGGGGCCGACGTGCCGATGCAGCCGGACTTTGACTATTGGTGGGATGAACTAATGGCCGATGCATCGACCGATTGCCCGCCGGAGCCGATGGACAGCGAGGCTCCGCTCTTCATCCTCTACACCAGCGGCTCGACGGGAAAGCCCAAGGGCGTGAAGCACACGACCGGCGGTTACAATCTTTACGCGAAGAAGACGACCGAGTGGGTGTTCGATGTTCGCGACGAAGACGTCTACTGGTGCACGGCCGACATTGGCTGGATCACTGGCCACACCTACGTCGTCTACGGTCCGCTGAGCGCCGGCGCGACGAGCTTGATCTACGAAGGCGCGCCTGACACGCCACACCAAGGCCGCTGGTGGGAATTGATCGAGAAGTACAGAGTGAACATTCTTTATACGGCCCCGACCGCGATTCGCACGTTCATCAAATGGGGTGATGAGTGGGTCGACAAGTACGACATATCGAGCCTCCGTTTGTTGGGCACCGTCGGCGAGGGAATCAACCCGGAGGCGTGGATGTGGTATCACCGCAAGATCGGCGGCGGCCGCTGCCCGATCGTCGACACGTGGTGGCAGACGGAGACCGGCGGAATCATGATGACCCCGCTGCCTGGGGCAACGCCCACCAAGCCGGGAAGCTGCACGAAACCGCTGCCGGGGATAATGCCGGAAATTGTCGGCGAGGACCGCAAGCCGGTGCCGGTCGGCGCTGGGGGGTGGCTGACGATCACGCAACCGTGGCCCGGCATGTTGCGCGGCATTTGGGGTGACGACGAACGGTACAAGATGCAGTACTGGAGCGACGTGCCCCACAAGTACCTTTGCGGCGACAATGCGCGATGCGATGAAGACGGCTACTACTGGATCATGGGCCGGATCGATGACGTGCTGAACGTCTCCGGCCATCGGCTCAGTACGATCGAGGTCGAAAGCGCGCTGGTCAGTCACGAAGCGGTTGCCGAGGCTGCGGCCGTCGGCCGGCCGCACGAGATCAAGGGCGAAGCCGTAGCGGTGTTCGTCACCTTGGCCACAGGGTTCGAAGCGTCCGAAGATTTGCGCAAGGCGTTGAAAGATCACGTTCGCCAGGAGATCGGGGCCCTGGCGGTGCCGGACGAAATCCATTTCACGGCCGCACTGCCCAAGACCCGCAGCGGCAAGATTATGCGTCGCCTATTGCGAGACATTGCCGCCGGCCGGGAGACGGTTGGCGACACGTCGACGCTGGAAGACTACAGCGTGCTGGCGCGGCTGCGGACCGCGGAAGAGTAGGGCCTCCTTGCGTTTCTTTGAAATTCGCCGCGTATTGGCCGGCGTCGCGTTCGATTTCAGCGGTTAGCCAGAGAACGCAACGAATGTAAGGGTTGGCGGACGCGATCTCATTCCTTACCGTCTATGTGCCCCTTGCGGTTATCTTTGCCCAGGCGTCAACTTGCGCTAGCACGGCCCCGCGCCCGAGGTATAATTGCCGAGTGTTCCGTTGGGTGAACCATTTGCCGGGAGCTGTAATCGTGGCGAAAAAGCGAGTAATTATCGCCGGCGCGGCCGGACGGGATTTTCACAACTTCAACACGTACTACCGCGATAACCCGGCGTACGAAGTCGTGGCGTTCACCGCCACGCAGATTCCCGACATCGATCAACGCACGTATCCGCCCTCGCTGGCAGGCAAGCTTTACCCGCAGGGAATCCCGATCTGGGAAGAGGCCCGCATCGGCGAGTTGATCGAAAAGTATGACGTCGACGAGGTGGTTTTTGCCTACAGCGATGTTCCCTACGGGCACGTCATGTCGATGTCGGCGCTGGTCACGGCCAAAGGGGCGAACTTCGTGCTGATGGGTCACAAGACCACGATGCTGAAGGCCGACAGGCCGGTGATTTCGGTGTGCGCGGTGCGGACCGGCTGCGGCAAGTCGCAGACGACGCGCTACATCTACGATATCCTGAAGAAGCACAACAAGAAGGTCGTGGCCATCCGGCACCCGATGCCGTACGGCGATCTCGACGCGCAAAAGGTGCAGCGGTTTGCCGAACTCGAAGATCTGCGGCGGCATCAATGCACCATCGAGGAAATGGAGGAGTACGAGCCGCACATCGTTGCGGGCAACGTCGTCTACTCGGGCGTGGATTACGCGGCGATTCTCCGCGAAGCCCTTGATCGCGACAATCCGGACGTCATCCTCTTTGACGGCGGGAACAACGACATGCCGTTCTATGATGCGCAACTCAAGGTCGTCGTCGTCGATCCACTTCGCGCCGGCCACGAGGTCGCCTATTATCCCGGCGAGGCGAATCTACGGATGGCCGACGTCGTGGTGATTAACAAGATGGACTCCGCCAGCCCCGAACAGTTGGAGATCGTCCGGGCGAACATCCGGCGTCTGGCCCCGAAGGCGACTGTGGTGGAAGCCGACTCGGAACTCAAGACCGACGGCGACATTCGCGGCAAGCGAGTCTTGGTGATCGAGGATGGCCCGACGCTGACGCACGGAGAAATGCGGTTTGGCGCCGCGATGATCGCCGCCCAGCGGTTTGGCGCGGCGGAAGTCGTCGAACCGCGTTCCAAAGCCGTCGGCAAGCTGGCCGAGACGTACCGCAAATATCCCAACATCGGCTTCGGCATCTTGCCGGCGATGGGCTACTCCGAGCAGCAGAAACGCGATCTGCAGTCCACGATCAACGCCATCGATGCCGACGTGATCCTGAGCGGAACGCCGATCGACCTGACACGCATCGTCTCGGTCAACAAGCCCGTGGTTCGCGTGAGCTACGAGCTGAAGCCCCGCGAAACGAGCCTCGGCTTGCTGGAAAAGGCCGTCGAAGGCATACTGTAGTCCATACCCCCGCCCGCGGGAAAGAGACTGGGGTGGATGCTCAGTCCGCCGCGATCATTCGCAACGAAGCGTGCCCAAGGACGGTGCGGTGGCGGGCGAAGCAAACCACTCAGCGTTCCACGGTCAACTGTTCGAGTAAGCAAGACTCATGCCGGCCGACGTCTCGAAAACATCACTCGCCACCGCATGCGGTTCGGCCAACAGCGATTCGGTCCCGCAGGCTCGCGCTCGTACGGCTGACGGCGCTGTGATGGTCCGGCCGCGCGACTTCGGTTTCAATCCGGAGACCGCGGTGGACAATGAGTTTCTCTCGCCACTGGCGGCGGAAAAGGGAGCCCCCACGTGCACGCCGTCCGCCGAGATCGCTCGCCGGGCGAACGTCGAGTTCCAGAACATGCTCGATCGACTCCGCGCGGAGGAGATCGACGTGATGGTTCTGGAGCCGAGTGGAAGCGACGCGGTCCGCGTGCCGGACGCCGTGTTTCCGAACAACTGGTTCTCGACGGAATCGGATGGGACGCTGATTGTCTATCCGATGATGGCCCCGAACCGCCGGGCGGAGCGACGCATCGACGACCTGGTGCGGCTGCTGCGTGAAAACGGCCGCATCGTCCGCGACGTTGTTCTGCTGGCCCCGCTCGACGAGAACCAACGGTTCCTTGAAGGGACCGGCGCGATGGTCATCGATCGCGCGGCCGGAGTGGTATACGCCAGCCGCTCGCAGCGATGCCACCCCGAGCAGTTCGACCACTTCGTTCGCTCGCGGTCGTATGAAGGGATTCTCTTCGACACCGCCGGATCGTCAGGCCACCCGATCTATCACACCAACGTGATGATGAACCTTGGCCAACGATACGCGGTCGTCTGCCCTGAAGCGATTCCTGATCCCGCCCAGCGTGATCGCGTGATGCAATCGCTGCGGCGATCGTTCGACGTGATCGAGATTTCGATGCCACAGATGGAAAAACACTTCTGCGGCAACCTGCTCGAACTCCGCAACCGCCGGAACGAGCCGCGGATTATTCTCTCCGCCCGGGCGGAGCAGGGCTTTACGTCCTCACAGCGTCGTCGGCTGGCGGGGTACGGCAAGCTCGTCGTTGTCGATCTCGACACCATCGAGCTGATCGGTGGCGGCAGCGCCCGCTGCATGCTGGCCGAAATCTTCTGCCCGCGTGCGAAGTTGGCAGCGGGTAAGTAGTTGGCGGGCCATTGTGCACAGCCCCCGGGGCGAGCGCGTCACATCGCCAGCACGCGTTGGGGCACGAAGCGCTACCTGGACATGGATCGGCTTAGAGAACAGGAGCAAGAGGAGCCAATCACGGCAACGGAAGGAGTCGCGTAAACTTTACCGCGCTCCCCTCGGGGAGCAGCAGCAGGAGAGCTACCAGTTCCAAAGGCGAGCCTGAAATCCAATGTGCGCAACTTGACGAACACTACCATTGCGCGATCATCGCCTGCCTGTTGATCAGCCTTTGGACCGGCGGGCGTCCCACGCTTCGCAGCTACGAGATGGTCTGCCTCTATCTGCAAGGCTGGGCGGACCTGGA
>JAJFUI010000271.1 GCA_021372555.1 Planctomycetaceae bacterium
ATCGCCAGCACGCGTTGGGGCACGAAGCGATACCTGGACATGGATCGACTTAGGGAACAGGAGCAAGAGGCACCAGTCACGACGAGGGAAGGAGTCGCGTAAACTTTACCGGTCGCCCCCTAGGGGGCGAGGCGTGAAAGCCACCAGTTCCAAGGGCAACCCTGAAAACCAATGTGCGCAACCTGACAAACACTACCGGCAGCACGCGCGCGACCAGATGCGTGTGCGTGCGAAAACCAAGAAGGCCGATGGATTTTTGTTGACAGAAAAAGGGAGTTGATGTTAGGGTTGAATTAGCGGTTGACAACAACGTGCTTCGACACCTCGAAACGGAGGGCAGATCATGCGTGATCCGCCGGAGGGCTAGTGCGGGGAGCAGGCAACCGCTCCTCGTCATCTCGTTGGTTTGGCAACTATCCCATGACCTTTAAGCGAACCCCGCTTCGATGAGGCGGGGTTCGTCATTTCTTGGGTCGTCGTTTCCCGTTCTCGCCGTTCGCTGCGCGGGGATGCCATGCCTTGACCATCCAATAGCGGTGCCTATTATTCGTGGGGTTTCATGTCCCATTGGAAGCGAATGCAGTCGAGGTCGAACTGCGTTCTTGGGTATCGCTAACGTTGGGTGATGCGATGAGTGAATGCCGCGGCAGGATGGTGATTTCGACCTTGTGGTTCCAGGTCGCGATTGTCACGTTCGCCGTGGGGTTTGGAGTCCTCGCGTATTTGGCTTACCGGATCTACACGGTTTGCCCACCGATTCCCGCGAGAGCGACTGGGCCGGACGGCCGCGTCCTCTTTACGGCGGAGGACGTGATCACCGGGCAGCAGGTCTTCCAGAAGTACGGCCTGATGCAGTTTGGCACGATCTTTGGCCACGGGGCATATCTGGGGCCAGATTTTACGGCGCAATACCTGCATCGGGCGGCGCAAGCGATGGCCGACTTTTACGCGCATGGCGGGGAAACGTCGCCTGAGGTGTGGGATCGGGTTCAACGGGAATCGAAGCACAACGCGTACGACGCGAAGAGCGATACGCTGGTGTTGACCGACGGGCAAGCTCATGCGTTTGATCGGCTCGTCGGTTTCTACACTGAGTACTTCGGCACCCGTGGTGAGCGGAAAGGCATAAGGCCGCCAGAGATTCGGGAGGCCGGCGATGTTCGGCAGTTGACCGCGTATTTCGCCTGGGCCGCCTGGGCGGCGACGACCGCGCGACCCGGCGAGACTTATTCTTACTCGAACAACTGGCCGCCAGACTCGCTGTTGGGGAATGTGCTGACGGCGGACGCCTTCTTGTGGAGCGCTTTAAGCCTGATTGGGCTGTTGGGTGGAGCGGGGCTGGTGCTGTTCGCCGTCGGGAGGTACGACTGGCTTGGGTGGCAGCGGCCGGATCGCGATGATGGGCAGCCGCGGCTGGAGTTTCGGCCGCCGGAACAGGTGCGACTGACACCGGCGCAGCGGGCGACGGTTTGGTATTTTCTCGTGGTCGCCGGTTTGTTCCTCGCCCAGGGGCTGCTCGGCGGGGTCAACGCCCATTACCACGCGGAGCCGGGCGGCTTCTATGGCTTGGGGATCGACCGTTGGCTACCGTACAACCTCAGCCGGACGTGGCACGTGCAACTGGCGTTGTTTTTCGTGGCAACCAGCTTTCTCGCGATGGGCATCTTTGTGGCTCCGATGATCGCGGGGCGCGAGCCGCGTCACCAGGACAAGCTCGCGATTGGGCTGTTCGGCGCGCTGGTGTTGGTGGTGGTAGGAAGTCTGATCGGCGAAGCCGCCAGCATTTTCGGCTATATGCCGCGAGGCCTTTGGTTCTGGTGGATCGGGGATCAGGGGTGGGAGTATCTGGATCTTGGCCGACTTTGGCAGATTCTCTTGGTCATTGGGATGGCCCTGTGGGTTGCAATTCTGCTGCGCGGCATGTGGCCACGGCTTCGGGGCGAACATTTTGGGAACCTTCCCTACCTGTTCATCTACAGTGCGCTGTCGATCCCGCTGTTTTACGCCGCCGGCTTGGCCTTCGGTTCGCGGTCGAACTTCACGGTGATGGACTTTTGGCGTTTTTGGGTGGTGCATCTTTGGGTCGAGGACTTCTTGGAACTGTTCACGACCATCATGGTGGCGTACGTCTTTGTACTGCTGGGCGTCGTTCGCACCGCGACCGCGACGCGCATCGTCTACCTGGACATTATTCTCTACTCGATCGGCGGCGTGATTGGCACGATGCACCACGCCTACTTCAGCGGCGCCTCGGCAGCGTATCTGTCGCTGGGGGCGTTCTTTTCGGCGATGGAAGTAATTCCGTTGCTGCTTTTGACGTTTGAGGCCTGGCGGTTCATGCGATTGGCCGGGCGTGATCCGACGAGCACGGTGCTGGACACATCGACTCACGTCTTTCCGCACAAGTGGGCCGTCATGTTCCTGGTGGCGGTGGGCTTTTGGAACTTCCTGGGCGCGGGCGTTTTTGGTTTCCTCATCAACTTGCCGGTAATCAGCTATTACGAGATTGGCACGCAATTCACCGCCAACCACGGCCACGGCGCGATGATGGGTGTCTACGGCATGTTGGCCATCGGTTTCTTTATGTTCGTCGCACGCTACTTTCTCCCGGCGGACGGCAAGACGGAGGCGGCGATGCGGGCGTCCTTCTGGTGTCTTAACATCGGTTTGGGATGGATGGTCTTTGTGAATCTTGCGCCGGTGGGGGCGATTCAGTTTTACCACGCCGTCGGGCACGGCTACTGGGCAGCGCGCGAGCCGGAGTTCTTTCAACAGCCGGCGGTTCGCGCCTTGGAATGGCTACGGTTGCCGGGTGATGCGGTGTTTATTTTCGGCGGAATTTTGCCGGTGGTGTACTTGGCCCTGCGGATGATCGCCCATCGGAATCGACCTGGCGAAGCGGCGTCGGAAGAAGGACCTCAGCCGCCGACGCAGCCATCGTCGGCGCAGTGAGGCGTCCGTGCGAGCGGCATCTTCGCAGGCGGTAGAGACGCCAGAAAGCCGCTAGCGGCCGCAGGGGCCTTTTAGTAGCGTAGGATCCAAACGAGACCCGCTCTGGCGCGAGTTGCTGGTCAATAATCCTTCGGCAGCCGCTTAAGCTCTTCGAGGGTGAAGACGGGGCCTTCCTTGCAGACGTAGAGTGGGCCGCAATTGCAGCGACCGCATTTGCCGACGCCGCACTTCATCCGGTTCTCGAGGCTTGTATAGATGTCGCCGTCGGCCAATCCCATTTTGGCCAGCACCGGCAGCGTGAACTGGATCATGATGGGCGGTCCGACCACCAGGGCAACGCTTTTTTCGGCCGGAATCTGGGCCCGTTCGACAACGGTCGGCACGAAACCGATTTCGCCCTTGAAGTCTGGCGTTTCTCCGCCGGGGTCGACGCACTTGACGACGCGCACGCGGTCGAACTCGGCCCAGCGGTCCAATTCGTTGGCGAAGACCATGTCGCCGACAGTTCG
>JAJFUI010000278.1 GCA_021372555.1 Planctomycetaceae bacterium
CCACAAGGAGTTCGGGCCGCAGCGGATGATTGATACGCCCATCTGCGAGTTGGGTTTTACGGGCGTCTCGATCGGCGCGTCGGCTACCGGTTGTCGCGCGGTCGCCGACCTCATGATGGGCGATTTTCTCTGGGAATCGGCCAGCCAAATCGTGCTCCAGGCCGCGAAGCTCCGCTACATGAGCAACGGGCAAGTCTCCGTGCCGATGGTCGTTCGCGCGTTCATCGGAGTGATCAAGAACGCCGGCCCGCATCACAGCGGCGTCTATTATCCCGTCTGGGCCCACTGCCCCGGCCTGATCGTCGCCGTTCCCTCAAGCCCGGCCGACGCCAAGGGCCTGTTCAAGACGGCCTTGCACGCGAGCGACCCCGTGGTTTTCTTGGAGCACAAATCGCTGCTTTCGACCAAAGGCCCGGTGCCCATTGAAGAGCACTACATTCCGTTCGGCCAGGCCAAAGTCGTTCGCCCCGGCACTGACCTGACGATCGTCTCGTGCGGGCTCATGCTGCACCGCTCGGTCGAGGCCGCGGAAAAGCTGGCCGCTCAAGGGATCGCCTGCGAGGTGATCGACCTGCGGACCATAGTGCCGCTCGACGTCGACACCATCGTCGCGAGCGTGGCGAAAACTGGCCGATTACTGGTTGTCGACGAGGGCTATTCGATGTGCGGCATCGGAGCCGAGTTGGCGGCCGTCGCCATGGAGCACGCTTTCGATGATCTCGACGCCCCGGTCGGCCGGCTCCACATTGATCCGGTTTCGCACCCCTTCAGTCCGCCCTTGGAAAACGCATCGGTCCCCGACGTGGCGCGGATCGTTGCCGCGGCTCGCTCCGTGATCGACGGCCGCCCGCCAGTGCCTCGGCGTGCGGCAGCCGCGCCTCGCACTTCCACCCAGTCCGCCACGCCCCGTCCAGCCACCGTCGGCGCGACGGCTGCCGCAGGCCTAGCGCGGACGAACGGTCAACCGGCAAGCCGGGACGGCGACGGTTCTGTCACCAAGAAGCTGGAAGCGGCAGCAGTGCCGATGGTCAGCGGCGGCATTCCCGTCGTGATGCCCAACATGGACCTGATCATCACGGAAGCCACCGTCGTGGCCTGGCAGAAAAAGGTTGGCGACACCGTGAAAAAGGGCGAAGCCTTGCTGGAGATCGAAACCGACAAGGCCGTGACTCAGGTCGAGTCGCCCGCTGACGGCGTGTTGGTGGCAATTCTGGCCGACGCCGGAGCGGTGGTGCCGTTGGGACATCAGCTCGGGACCATTCAACCGAAATGACTGCCATGAAAACGACCACTCGTAAGGCAGCTTCTCCCCGCGCCCGCCGCGCGATGCGTCAGCGCGGCATCGATCCCGCCGGCGTTTGCGGCACAGGCCCAAACGGTCGGATCGTCGAGGCCGACGTGCCGCGCTTGGCCGCCGCGCCAGGGCCGTCCGCAAAACGCGCAGCGCCCGCGGGCACCCTGTCCCCAATGCGTCGCGCCGTGGCGGCCAAGGTGGCCGAGAGCTTCGCCACGGTTCCACATTTCTATCTCCGCTCGGAAGTGGATGTCACGCCGCTGGTGCAACTGCGGCAGCAGACGCTCGAGTCGATCGAACAGTGCTGCGGTCACCGGCCCAGCCTGACCGATTTCATCCTTCGGGCGTTGGTTCTCGCTCTGCGCGATTGCCCCCACGCGAATCGCATTTGGCAGAACGAAACGATCGTCCAACTGCCCAGCGTCGACGTTGGGCTGGTCGTGCAACTGGACGACGGGCTGATGGTGCCAATTCTCCATCAGGCCGACCGGCTTGGCATGATCGAGCTTGTCCGCCAACGGGCCGCGGCGGTTGCCGGCGTTCGCTCGGGCCGCACATCGGCCGATCTCTTTCAGGGCGGGGCCACGTCGCTCACCAATCTCGGCAAGCACCGCGTTGACGAGTTTTCGCCCGTTATCTCACCGCCGCAAAGCAGCATGTTGGCCGTTGGTCGCGTGGCCCAACGCCCGACGGCGTTCGAAGGCCGGCTCTGCCTGCGCCACACGATGCACCTGACCCTCTCGGTCGATCATCGCGTGATGGATGGCGTCCCCGCCGCGGCCTTCCTCGATCGC
>JAJFUI010000310.1 GCA_021372555.1 Planctomycetaceae bacterium
CTCCATGACGACCTTGCTCGTGCAGTCGGTAAAGCTCCAGTCTTTGTCGCGGAAGTGGCGGAAAGTCCGCCACGCTTGCTGAATGTCGTCCTCGGTCACCAACTCGACCTCTGCTAGCTGGCCATCGGACAAAAGCGTGCCCAACTCGAACGCAACCGAAGCATGTCCGCGCATCTTGAGCAGCGTGAGCGTCTCATCGACGACATAATCCGTTGTTGAGAGTGGCTGACTGTTGCCGTTGAGCCACGCTGTAGCCGCTTGATGATTCTCATCGTCGGGCACGACGCTGGCGTACCATGCGCTGGTGTCGACGAAAGTCATGATTTCGGTTCGGCCACATAAAGGTAGCGGTCATGATCCCGACTCGTCGATTCCACCTCGCCTTTGCGATCGGCCCGAGCCGCGACCTCGGCGAGTCGTGCGGCAACGGTCCTCGGGTCGCGATTCGCGTTAGCCGTTGGCACGAGCACCTCAACGTGGGTGCCGTCCGCCAAAGCAACCTGCCGAGTGGGTCGGAAGACGCCTCCGTCGTAAACGGCTTCAATACTCGTCGTCATCGGCGATCTCCTCGCTATGCGACCTCTGATCGAGGCATGAACAGTCACATGTCATATTATAACCTGCCGACCGCCCGTCTGAAGGGGCGTTTGACGGCATTTGGCGATGCTCAAGACGTCCGTGTTGTAGGGTGCAGCCGGTCGTGCATGGTGGTTTCGCGCACCCTGCGAAAACGAATTGGGGCGGCAGTTCAACTGCCGCCCCAACAATTTGATGAACTGCCATCCCACGATCTCAAGGGGGCTCACCAACCGGAAGCCGATCAGATGTCGAAGTACAAGCAGAACTCGTACGGGTGCGGACGCAACTGCATCGCTTGCACCTCGTTGACGGTCTTGTACCAAATCCACGTGTCGATCACGTCGGGCGTGAAGACGTCCCCGCGGAGTAGGAACTCGTGGTCGGCGCGGAGGGCTTTCAGGGCTTCGTCGAGCGAGCCGGGCGCTTGCGGAACGTTCTTAAGCTCTTCGGGGTCGAGATCGTAGATGTCCTTGTCCAACGGCTCGCCTGGATCGATCTTGTTCTGGATGCCGTCGATGGCGGCCCTCAAGACCGCGGCGAAGGAGAGGTACGGGTTGCAGCTCGGGTCGGGGCAGCGGAACTCGATCCGTTTCGCTTTCGGGTTCGGGCTGTACATCGGGATTCGGACGGCCGCCGAGCGGTTGCGCTGCGAGTAGGCCAGGTTGACCGGGGCCTCGAAGCCGGGCACTAGCCGCTTGTAGCTATTGGTCGTCGGGTTGCAGATGCCGCACAGCGCGGGGGCGTGCTTCCAGATGCCGCCGATGGCGTGGATGGCCATGTCGCTTAGGCCGGCGTAGCCACTGCCGGCGAAAAGCGGGTTGCCACCCTTCCAGATCGAAAGGTGCGTGTGCATGCCCGAGCCGTTATCGCCGAACAGCGGCTTCGGCATGAAAGTGACCGTCTTGCCGTACTTGTTGGCGACGTTTTTGATGATGTACTTGAACATCATGCACTTGTCGGCCATGGTGACCAATTCGTCGAACTTCAGGTCGATCTCCGACTGTCCGGCCGTGGCGACTTCGTGGTGCTGGGCCTCGACGTTCATGCCGCAATCGATCATCGTCTGCATCATTTCATTGCGGATGTCCATCAACTGATCGGCTGGCGGGACGGGGAAGTAGCCCTCTTTGTATCGCAGCTTGTAGCCGAGGTTGGGCGACTCCTCGCGGCCGCGATTCCACTGGCCCTCGATGCTGTCGAGGAAGTAGTAGCCGCTGTTGGCCGTCTGCTCGCAACGGACATCGTCGAAGATGAAGAACTCGGCTTCGGGTCCGATGTAAGCCGTGTCGCCAATGCCGGTGCTCTTCAGGTAATTGGTGGCCTTGCGGGCGACGTTGCGCGGATCGCGGCTATAGTCCTCGCGGGTGATCGGGTCCTGGATGTTGCAGATCATCGACAGCGTGGGCAACTTGCAGAACGGATCGACCATGGCCGTCTCGGGCTGCGGGACGACGAGCATGTCGCTCTCGTTAATGGCCTGCCAACCACGAATGCTCGATCCGTCGAAGCCAAGGCCGTCCTCAAAAACGTCCTCGCTGAGCTTGTCGACCGGAATGGTGAAATGCTGCCAAAGGCCGGGGAAGTCCATGAACCGCATGTCGACGGCTTTAACGTTCTTCTCGCGGCAGAGTGCCAATACCTCTTTGGGGGTCATCGTCTTTCTTTCTCAGGGTTGCAGGAGGGGGTCATGCCAGGGCGGAGCAGACGCGTGCCGACCGCTCCCTAGCATATCGTGCAGGAACCGGGACGCACTTGGGCCAAGCCGCTGGGCACGTCGCAGACGCTCGTCGTTAAAGGATAGCCCTAATGCAATGAGTATGCCGGGAGCGATGCTCCGAGACGATCGCACACCACGCAACATGTTGCGGCGTCAGGCTTTTCGCACGCCGCCGTTGCGAGGCAGCACTCCGGCGAGCTAGGCCGAATGCTTATGGGTTGGGCAGAGCTTGTACGTGTCTTGGGCACGCGCGCGAGCGACATGGCTTCCAACTCCTGAGTTGCTGCGAGCTGCACCATTCAGGCAACAATCGATCGCAGGTACCGAACCCGGCTGAGCGAATAGACCGTTAAGAAGGCTGTTGCGAAGACGAGGGCGGACGTGAACGGGATGGACAGCGCCGGGAGATCGAGGAACCATCGGTTGGGCAAGTTGGTCTCCAGAAGATAGATGAGGAAGGGGTGGACCAGGTAGATACCCAGCGTCGTCGGCGCGATGAGGCGTGCGCAGCGGCGGACCGATCCGATCCTCGGGCCGCGAAAAACCTTCCCGTGCTTAAACCCCAGGAAGACAACCACCGCATAGGCCAGAGCCAGCGGCGATAAGGGGGAGTAGGGAAGGTAGTACAGCGATTCGCGTGCCGGAAATCTCTCCGCCACGAGGCCCACCGTCCCCGCGATCAGGGAGACAGAGCAGAGAGCCGCAACGATGTCCCGCAGTTGGGTCATGTGGCCCCTGAACTCGTTAGCAAGCCAATAGCCGAGAAGGTAATAGCTGACGTAGGGGAGGAACATGGTGAACACCGTCTCTTGTCCGCCGAAGAGACTCTGACCCACGACCCGTTGGCCCACGGCGAGCACATAGATAACGCCGCTGAGCCAGAGAACTTCACGGGGCGCCGCGCCACGCAGGAAGGATCGCAAAAAGGGAGTCACCCCGTAGAGGCCCGGCAGGACGAACAAGTACCACAGGTGATAATATACCCGGCCGCTCAGAAACTCCCGGCCGAGGTGGCCGAGGGTGCGGGCTTCCGGGTACTGTCTCCAGGAGAGGGCGGCGTAGAAGGTGACCCAGAATACAAATGGCAGCAGGAGTCGGGACATCCTCTTGCGATAGAATGCCGCCGTGGTTTCCGGCCGGCGCGGATCGAGCAGCAGCGCGCCGCTGATCATGAAGAACACCGGGATCGCAAAGCGCGTGGACGCATTGAAGACATTGGTGATCCACCAGTCCAGGGTGTGCAGGTCCTGCCGACCTAGGTGGTGTTTGGCCGTCACGTGGATCACCACGATGGCGAAGCAGCTGAGCACACGCAGAGCGTCGATCCAGCTCTGTTGGTCCCTCGGTTCGCCGGTGTGCGAAGGAAGCAGCAGAGACGGACCTGTCGCGAGTTTCGCCCCGTGTTCAGCCGTCGCGCGTGACTTGAGGCGTGGGCTTCTTGGAGAAGTCGCGACGGAGGATCGCTCGGAGCCCGGTCCCTCGTCGAGACCGGCTTTGCGCGATTCCTGACAGGCGTGCCCGAACTCCATGCCCGTCCTCCATTTTCAGCGGCATTGTAGCGCCGGCGGGTGCAAAGGCAAGACGGCAAGGGCCTTCACGTCGCCATTGTCGCCGAACAGCGGCTTGCCGTACTTGTTGGCCACCGGGTCGAGCACAGCGAAGGGGCGCCGCCGCTGGTATTTGTGATTCCGGGGGGGACTGGTAGAATACGCGGGCAAACTGGGCCGTCCTCGAGATTGGGTTCGGTCGTCGGCGGTCTCTTGCGTCTGGCACGCTCGACACGAGGTTCGGGCGGACGGGCTGCTAGGGCTCGCGCGCGGAAATGCGCGGACTACCCAGCCGAAAGGACACGATGCCCTCGGAACGGATGCCGCAGGATAGCACGTCTTGGATGTCGCGCCCGCTGGAGCTGTTGACCCGGCTGGTTGCTCGCTTTCCCCTCGCGATCCTAGTCCTTGGGTGTGCCGCGATCGGCGTTTCGCTTTGGCTGACGACGACGCGTCTTGGTTTCCGCACGAGTCGGGCGGAGCTGCTTAGCCCCAAGAGCGACTACAACCGTCGCTGGCTGAAGTACACTGAGGAGTTCGGCGCGAAGGAGGACGTTGTCGTCGTCGTCGAGGGGGAAAGCCGCGAGCAGATCATTCCAGCGCTGGATGACGTCTGCCGCGAGCTGGCGTTGCGGCGTGATATGTTTGGCGCCGTGCTACACAACCCCGACGCGCCGAAGCTGCGAGCGAAGGGCCTTTACTTCCTCAAGCCCGAAGAACTGGCTCAGATCGACGCCCAACTGGATCAGGCCGGCCGCATTCTCGGCGGCGACTGGTCTGCGCTGAATCTCGGCAGCCTGGCCGGATGGATGAACAGGGCCATGACGGCCGGCTCAGAGCAGGATCGGCAGCGGCTGGCTGCGACGATGCAGACGGAATTGCCCCGGGCGATGGAGGGACTTCGTACTGCGCTTGGGCAATCTGGCGGCTATCGGTCGCCATGGCCCGAAATGCCTTTTGGCGGCGCGGCAGCGCAGGCGAAGAAGTCGCAGCGCATGATCTCCGACGATGGCCGGATGGGGTTCATCCTTTTGCGGTTGATCGAGGAGGACAGGCAGAGCTTCGCCCAAAACGACGAGTCCATCAAGGTCTTGCGAGCGCTGGCGGCAGATGTCAACGGACGGCATCCGGGCACGAAAGTCGGCCTCACCGGGCTGCCCATCATCGAGCACGACGAGATGCAGTCCAGCGAGAAGTCGATGTCGCTCGCCACGGTCGTTTCGTTTCTGGGTGTACTGGCAGTAATGATCGTGGCGTTCGGCGGGTTCCGGCACTCGACGATGGCCGTGCTGGCGCTGGTGGCGGCGATGATCTGGACGTGCGGCTGGGTGGCCGCCATGATCGGCCACGTCAATATCCTTAGCATCGCGTTCGGCTCCGTCCTGCTCGGCCTGGGCATCGACTACGGAATCTACTTTGTCGCCAGGTACCTGCACCTGCGGAGCACCACCGAGTCGACCGCGGAAGCGTTGGCCGGCACGGCCGCCAGCGCAGGCCCCGGCATCTTGACCGGCGCGCTGACGTCCGCCATCGCGTTCTTTGCGGCCGGATTGACCGACTTTCCCGGCGTGGCGCAGTTGGGAGTGATCGCAGGGGGGGGCGTCCTTTTGTGCTGGGTTGCGGAAGCGACGCTGCTTCCGGCGATGATCCGCGTCTGCGACAAGGACGGCCCGCGGGAGGACTTGCCGTTGCCGCTCAATTTGCGGTTCTGGTTGCGTCCGCTGTTCGCCTTTCCGCGGTTTTCGCTTCTCGTGCTTATGGCGGCGACGGCCCTGTGCGCGATCGGCCTTCCGTATCTGCACTACGACTACAACCTGCTGAACCTTCAGCCCGTTGGGTTGCAGAGCGTCGATCTGGAGCACAAGCTATTCAATCAGGCGAATCGGAGCGCTTGGTTCGCCATTTCCGTCGCCGCGACGCCGGCCGAGGCGATTGCGCGCAAGGAAGCATTTCAGCGACTTCCGTCGGTCGAACGCGTGGTGGACGTGGCATCGCAGCTTCCCACCGACACGGAGCGCAAGCGGCCGCTCATCGAGCGAATTCACCAACGGCTGACCAGTCTTCCGCGTCAAGTGCCGGAGATTCCGGTGACGCCGGCGGCCGAGCTTGAGCGGGCGTTGGATACTGCCGTGGCAATGCTTTCGCGTCAGCCGGAGATGGCGCACGCGGTGGCTGGGCTAGCGCAGTTGCGTGAAGCGTTGCGGCAGATGGGTCCGGCGGAGTATCAACGCCGCATCGCCGCGTATCAGCAGAGCATGGCGGAAGACTTGCATTCCCGGCTGCAAATGCTTCAAGGGGCCTCGTCGCCCGAGCCACCGACGAAGGACGATCTGCCGGAGAGCGTGGCTTGCCGGTTTATCGGTAAGAGCGGCCACTTCGCGATGCAGGTCTACAGCAAGGCGAACATCTGGGACGTCGGGCCCATGGGCGAGTTCGTCGCGGACGTTAGAAGCGTTGACCCCGAGGCCACCGGCAACCCGCTGCAAGTCTATGAGGCGTCGCGGCAGATGAAGCGGAGCTTCGAGCAGGCCGCCTGGTACGCGCTCCTGATCATTGTGCCGGTGGTCCTGATGGACTTCGGACGGCTTAATCACACGCTTCTGGCGGCCCTGCCGATGGGGATTGGTCTGTTGCAAACGCTCGGGCTGATGGGCCTGCTCGACATTCCGTTGAACCAGGCGAACATGATCATGCTGCCGCTGACGCTGGGCATTGGCATGGAAAGCGGCATCAATCTGCTGCACGAGCTTCGTTGCCAACGGGGTACCTATCGCGGCGCCGGCAACGCGGTGCTGGTGGCCGTGGCTGTCAACTCGCTCACCACGATGGTCGGCTTCGGGGCGTTGATGATTGCCAACCATCGCGGGTTGCAAAGCCTCGGTCGAGCGCTGACGCTCTCGATGGGTTGCTGCCTGCTCTGCTCGCTGTTCTTGCCCAACCTGCTGGTGCTTGGCCGGTTTGGCGGCAACGACGAGGACTCGGCGGCCGAGTACGACGAGCTGGGCGATGAGGCATGTATGGACGACCCGCCGCCGCGGCGACCGGCTAGCCGAATTGGTAGTGCTTGCGAACCGGCTTCTTGACCTTCCACGTGCAGTCGAGCCCCTCGGGGAAGAGGACGTAATCGCCCGGTCCGAACGAGACCGTCTGGCTGGCCGACTCGACCGTCACGTCCCCCTCCAAGATCAAGCACTTCTCTGGCTCGTCATAGTGCCAAGGGAACTCGGAGACCTCTTTTTCCCAGATCGGGCACTGCATCATATGGGCCACCTCGGCCGGCGTCGGCTTGCGGACTTCGATGGGCATGGTCGCTCCTTGAGAGTGCGGGGCAGGTTGTTAACCTGCCAGATTATCGGCAACCGGCGGCCATCCGGCCAGGAGTGGCCGGTTCGAGAGAGTCGGACATCGGAGGTCTCGCGGTGCAAAGTGGTGTCCGGTCACGATAGGATAACGTCAGGATTAGTGCGCACATTGAAGGGCAGCCCTTGGACTGGTAGGAATGAGTTGTTGAATCAACACTACTACCAGAACGAAGGGACTGCCCATGGCGATTGTAGACGAGAGAAGCGGTGGCGTGAAGTGCGAA
>JAJFUI010000313.1 GCA_021372555.1 Planctomycetaceae bacterium
GCTCGACGACGCTTGGCGGGCCGTTGGTCCGGATCGGGCTGTTCAAGGCAATCTTGACCCCGTCGTGCTACTGTCCGACCCGTTGGAGATTCGCCGCCGCGTCAAAGAGGTTCTCCGCCAAGCCGGCGGGCGTGCCGGCCATATTTTCAACCTCGGCCACGGCGTACTCCCGCAAACGCCGCCCGAAAACGCCATCGCTCTTGTCGAGGCGGTTCATGAGTTGAGCGGGCGTTAAGCGGACGCAAAGACGCCTACGGCAGCTCTCCCAGCCAGGGGAACAGACGTGAGATTCTAACGAAGACTCACGCAAAGGCGCAAAGCCGCCAAGATTTCGTTGCTTTCCTTTTGCGTCTTCGCGTCCTGGGGAACTTTTTCTTGACGTGCCTCGTCGAATCGCCATAGAATGCCGGGCATGACCGGACTCTGGAGGTACTCTATGCGAGCCGGACGAACCGCGGCCGTAGTGCTCCTGTGTTGGGGAATGGTACTGATGGTTGGCCTCGCGATGGCGCAGCAGCCGACCGTTGGCATCCCACTTGTTGCGTTCGAGCGGCACGTTCGGGAGGTCAAGAAAAAGCTGCCTGGCGAGGGTTTCACCGTTGTCGTGACGCCGCCGTTCGTGGTGATTGGCGATGACGAGCCGGCCGAGGTGCGCCGTCGGGCGAACGACACCGTCGCGTGGGCCGTCAAAAGGCTGAAGGCGGCGTACTTCCCAAAGGACCCGACCGATATCCTCGACGTTTGGCTCTTCAAGGACGAGCAGAGTTACGAGGGAAACGCCAAGAGGTTGTTCGGGGACAAGCCGGATACGCCGTATGGATACTTTTCGGCGGCGCACAAGGCGTTGGTCATGAACATTGCGACCGGCGGCGGAACGCTCGTCCATGAGATCGTCCATCCCTTCGTGGCGGCGAACTTTCCTGAGTGCCCTACGTGGTTCAACGAAGGGCTCGGTTCGCTGTATGAGCATTGCGGCGACGAAAACGGCGAAATCCACGGCTACACGAACTGGCGTCTGCCGGGGTTGCAAGAGGCGATCCGCAAGAAGCGAGTGCCGTCATTCGAGACGCTCTGCTCGACCAGCAACCATGAGTTCTACGAGAAGGACCGGGGAACGAACTATAGCCAGTCGCAATACCTCTGTTACTATTTGCAGGAGCAAGGGGTTTTGCGGAAGTACTATCGCCGTTTCCATGCCAACTGTGGGGACGACCCGACCGGCTATCAGACGCTACAGGAGATCTTGGGACGCCACGACATGGCGAAGTTTCAGAAGGAGTGGGAGGCTTACGTCCTCAAGCTGCGGTTTCGATAGTGCGTGCGACGTCAAGCGTTGGCTGCTGGACTGTTGGGGGGCCAGACCATACAATTCCGCGGCTAAAGAGTAGGACGTCGCTATGAAACTGCAAGACATTCTCGGCGTGAAGGGAGGCACTGTCTACTCGATCTCGGGCGGGGCGACGCTGCAGGAAGTGGTCGCCCGGCTCGTTGAGCATCGGGTTGGGGCGATGTTGGTTCTGGCACTCGACGCCGCCGGCCGTGAGGAAGTGGCGGGCATCGTGACTGAACGCGATATTCTCTACGCGTCGACCGCCGGCAAGCCGCCGCTGGGCGAAGTGACCGCGGCCGAGGTGATGTCCCGCCCGGTGGTGACCGGTTCGCCCGACGACGAGGTCGATGACGTGATGGGGTTGATGACGAGCCGGCGGATTCGACATCTGCCGGTATTGGGCGCGAATGGACAGCTTGCCGGCATCATCTCGATCGGCGATGTGGTCAAGGCGCAGCACGACCGTCTGGCCCTGGAAAATCGCTGTTTGAAGGACTACATTGCCGGCTAAGGGCGAACGGGCCTCCAGCCAGTCGCGACTGTCTGGCGAGATGCCCCGGGCGAAATGCCGGTGCCGTTGCGTTGCTACTTTGGCAACTGGAAGAGCGACTGGCTCTTGACCACGGCGTAGTCGTCGGGGAAGGTGTGGAAGGCCTGGATGAGCAGGCTGCGCTGTCGGGCCTCGAAGTTGATGTAGCTCAGGGCGCCCAGGGGGAGCCGGCCGCTTGAATCGAAGCGGTGCAACATACCCCGGCGTTGGCCGTCGGCGGCCAATTCCTGCTGATAGGTCCAAAAGACTTCGGGGTCGGTCGGTTCGAGTTGGAAGCTCATCTGGTAGCCGATGCCGCCGCGGCACTCGACGCGATCGGTGCGTTGGCCCTTGAGCCCGTAGGCCATGAGTCGCCGCGATTTGGGCAACGGCTGGTGTGCCGAGGCGGCTACCTCGGTGAGTGTCAGGCCGGCATAGCGCCACGTCACGACATGGCCGGCGCCGGTGACGTCGATCTTCGCGGTGTAGTCGCCGCGTTCGATGGTGCAGCTCTGAAAGACTTCAAACAGTTCAGGATGGAGCGGACGCCCGTAAAGCTGAAAGGTCAACTCCGCTACTCTCGGCCTGACGGTGAGCACGCCGACACCTCCATGATGCAAGGCTTCCCGCAAATGGGAAACGAGTTCCAAGTACTCTTGCGTCATTATACGTGTCGGAGCCAAGGGGCGCGAAGGGCGCTTTGAAAGTGGCGTCTCTCGGTTGACGAGAATCGCGATGCGTGCAAGTATTTTTCGGCGTGCGGGACATTCGACATCGCGAGGGACTTCGCTGCGGCGGACCATTGCGATGCATGCGATGCTAGCACTTGGATTGCGAATGCTGCTGGGAAGGGATAAAATCCTTCTTTCGGCTGGCTGCGCCGTGTTGGCAGAGCCTTCTGCGCCGAGTGTGTTTCCGCAAGAATGAATCGTTGCCATGCCCCGCTATAATCCCGCCGTCATCGAGCCGAAGTGGCAAAAAGTTTGGGAAGAGAGCCGCACGTTCGCGTGTCCCAGGTTGCCCAAGGGGCGTAAGTTGTACGTGCTCGACATGTTCCCTTACCCGAGCGGCAACGGCTTGCATGTGGGGCATCCGGAGGGCTACACGGCCACGGATATCGTCTGCCGATTCAACCGCATGCGCGGCGTTAGCGTCATGCACCCGATGGGCTGGGACGCCTTCGGGTTGCCGGCCGAACAGCACGCCAAGAAGACAGGCACGCATCCCCGCGCCACGACGGAGAAGAACATTGGCAACTTCCGCCGGCAATTGAAGATGCTCGGCTTCTCCTACGACTGGGACCGGGAGCTGGCCACCACCGACGTCAGCTACTTTCGCTGGACACAATTCATCTTCCTGGTCCTGTTCGACACTTGGTTTGATGCGACGCAACAGCGCGGGCGGCCGATAGCGGAGTTGCCAATTCCGACGGGAGTGGCGGCGGAAGGGGAAGCGGCCATGGACCGCTATCGCGACGAGCATCGGCTGGCCTATCAACTCGAAGCGCCGGTGAATTGGTGCCCGGCGTTGGGGACGGTCCTGGCCAATGAAGAGGTCACCGGCGGCGTCAGTGAGCGGGGCGGACATCCGGTGGTTCGGCTTCCGTTGCGGCAGTGGATGCTGCGTATCACCGCCTACGCCGATCGCCTGGAAAAGGACTTGGGCCAACTCGACTGGTCTGAGGGGATCAAGTTGCTGCAGCGGAATTGGATTGGCCGCAGCACGGGAGCGGAGGTTGATTTCTTCATCGGTCAGTCGTCGGACGCATCGCGTGCCGATGCCTATGAAGGCTGGAAACGCGACCGAGGCCACACCGGTTTCCCCACGAAACCCGGTGATGATGTGCTTCGCATCTACACGACCAGGCCCGACACGCTCTATGGCGCGACTTACATGGTGATTGCGCCGGAGCATCCGCTGGTCGAGCGGCTGACGTCGCCCGAGCAGTCGGCGAAGGTCCGCGAGTACTGCCAACAGGCGGCGCGGAAGAGCGATCTCGACCGGACGGATTTGGCGAAGGAGAAGACCGGCGTTTTCACGGGTTCGTATGCCATTAATCCGGTCAATGGACAGCCGACTCCGATTTGGGTTGCCGACTATGTGCTGATCAGCTACGGCACGGGCGCGATCATGGCCGTACCGGCGCATGACACGCGCGACTTCGAGTTTGCCAAGCAGTTCAATCTGCCGATTGTGGCGGTGGTCGATCCTGGCGAAGCGGCGGGCTCTGCGCGGGACGATTTGCTGGCGGGGCGAGTGGCCTTTATCGCCGACGGCGTCGCAGTCAATTCCGGCCCCTACACGGGACTGCCGACACCGGAGTTCAAGCGAAAAATCGCCGAAGATCTTGCCACTCAGGGCATCGGCCGCAGCGCGGTCAACTACAAGCTCCGCGACTGGCTATTCAGTCGGCAGCATTTCTGGGGCGAACCGTTCCCGATCCTGCACGAGCTGGACGCCGCGTGCAACCGCACTGGCCGCATGCGGGCGTTGGATCCTCGCGAACTGCCGGTTGATCTGCCGACCGAAATGGCCTTCGACGCGGCACATGATCGGCCTGAACCGCCGCTGGACAAGGCGCCGGCCGATTGGCTCTACGTCACCCGCGATGGCAAGCGATACAAGCGCGAGACGAACACGATGCCGCAATGGGCCGGCTCCTGCTGGTACTACTTGCGGTTCCTGGACCCGAAGAACGGCAAGGGGCTGATTGATCCCGAAATCGAACAAGCGTGGATGCCGGTGGACCTGTACGTCGGCGGGGCCGAGCACGCGGTGTTGCACTTGCTCTACGCCCGTTTCTGGCACAAGGTTCTCTACGACCGCGGCTATGTGAGCATGCCTGAGCCGTTCCAAAAGCTCGTCAACCAGGGCATGATCCTTGGCGAGAACAACGAGAAGATGTCGAAGAGCCGCGGCAACGTCGTTAATCCGGACGAGGTGGTGCGGGAGTACGGCGCCGACGCCCTGCGGTTGTACGAGATGTTCATGGGCCCGTTGGAAGCCGTCAAGCCGTGGAGCATGGACGGCGTAAGTGGAGTTCGCGGGTTCCTCGACCGCGCCTGGCGAATGATTCTTGACGATCGCGCCGAAGCGGTGCAGCTCAACGCGGCCGTGCAGGACGTCGAGCCCAGCGCCGACCAGAACCGGATGCTGCACAAGACGATCAAGGCGGTCACCACGGACATCGAGCAGATGTCGTTCAACACCGCGATCGCGCGGATGATGGAGTTCGCCAACTTTTTCCTCAAGGAAGAGACGCGTCCGCGATCGGCGATGGAGCGGTTCGTGTTGCTGCTGGCGCCATTCGCGCCGCACATGGCCGAAGAGCTTTGGGCAGCGCTGGGGCACGCGAAGACCTTAACCTACGAGCCCTGGCCGACGTTCGACGAGGCGGCGATTCGCGAGGACACGGTCGAGATTCCGGTGCAGATCTGCGGCAAACTCCGCGGCCGGATTCAGGTTCCCGCCGATGCGGATAAGGCCGTCATGGAAGCGGCCGCTCGTGCGGAGCCGAAGGTCGCCGAACTGTTGGTCGGCCGCACGGTGGTCAAGGTAATCGTCGTGCCGGGACGGATGGTGAACTTCGTGGTCAGATAGACGCATAAGCCAATCGTCGTTGCTCGATGGGCGCGCCTTGGCTGCAATAATGGGCAAACAGACGTCGTTTAGCCATCGCTGGCGGGGCGATGCTGCTCGTCGATCGGGCGTGCTCTTGCCCGCCAGCGGCACAAACGCTATATTGCATCCCCCGTTAGGTCGGTCTGATGGGAGGCTGCCGCCGAGGTTCGTCGCCCCTTGCGTCATTTGACGATGCCATTTCCAGTTCTGTTCCAGCAGGCGCCGGCCCCGCACTTTCCGAACGGTCTGCTTGAGACAGATGCTAAGGCCGTTGCGCCTCGCTGGGGGCTGCTGGCAGTTCTGGCCCTGCTCTGCTTCCTCCCGCGAGCGTGGATCGCTTGGCACTGGGACCTGGTCTGGACGGACAGCGTCACCTACCTGCATGCGGCCGAGGCGATTGAACGCGGCGACCTCCATGCGGCGTTCGAGGAAACGGGGCTCAACATCTACCCGGTAATCCTCTGCGGGCTGCGGCAATTGGGAGCCGACTGGACGGTCGTCGGGACGTGGTGGAGCGTGCTGATGGCCACGGCCACGGTGCTGCCGCTGTTTGGCTGGGTGCGGCGACAGTTCGACGACCAGGTGGCTACGGTCGCCTGCCTGGCGTATGCATTTCACGGCAAGCTGATCGCGGTTTCCGTGCTGATTATCCGCGACCCGACGTTCTGGTTTCTGTTCAATGTCGCGCTGTATCTGCTTTGGCGGGCGGCGACGGAAATTCGGTGGCGATTGTTCTTTGCCGCGGGGCTGAGCATCGCGCTGGCGGTGCATACACGCAGCGAAGGGTGGCTGCTGACGGTGCCCTTGCTGTTCTGGTCCGCGTTTCGATTGCCGGCCGTCCCTGGTCGGCGACGGAGACTCGTTTGCGCTGCATCGGTCTGCGTGGCGATGATTCCCTTGGGGATGGCGGTGGTGAATGTGACGTGGTTGCGAGACGCCCCGCGCTGGGGACTCGTGCGTGCGGCGCATGTAGAAATCGTGCGTAATTGGTTGGGCTGGGAGTCGACGCGAGGGGAAGCGACGGCTGTTGTTCCACCTGGGACAGCCGCGCCGGCCGGTGGTTCGCCAGCGACGATGACGCTCGACATCGATCCAATGGGATTTTCGCATGCCCCCTTGCCCAAGGAGCTTTGCAAGTTCGGCGAGACGCTCGTTAAGTCGTATACGTACTTGCTGGGGTTGCTAGCGTTGGTGGGCGTTTGGCGTTGGTGGCGGGTCTACCTACGGCGCGATCATCAAACACTGTTGTTCATGGTTCTCGCTTTGCTAGCGATGATCTGGATTCGCAATACCCAAGCCCGGGGCGACATCCGGTACTTCTTCCCGATGGTTCTCGTTTCGTTTCCTTGGATCGGGTTGGGACTGCTCAAGGTGTCGGAGTGGGGGGCTCGCGTCGTCTCTTGGTGGCGCGAGCCGAAGCCGGCGACGCGGGCGGCCATGACCGGTGTGCTGTTGGCGGCCGTTGTCGTGTTTGGCGTTTCCAAGTCCAACACGAATCTGGCCTCGGCCCGATTTATGCGTCAACACGCCGAGCTTGGGCGTTGGATTCACAGCGGTTGTGGGGCGAATCGCACCATTGTCGGAAACATCATCGAGACACGGCTGGTGCAGCATTACTCGCGAGGAAACGTCGTGGGTTATGTTGATCCACGGTCGTGCGAACGGTCGGACGTGCCGGCAGTGGTTCGCGCTGTGCACCCGGACATCGTGCTGCTATGGTCCGACCCGCCAAGCCGCGTGCTATGGATGCGTTGCAGAGCGACGATTCTCGCCGACCGCGAGCTTGGCTACGCTGCGAAGCAATTACCGGCGAGCTGTGGCGACGTGGCGGTGTTGGTGCGAGTGCGCTGAATCGCCGCCCATTGCTGTCGTTGAAGGGCAGGGGGCGCTACCCTTGTCGCTGGTTGGCGATTTCGCGATAGATCGCCGCGATCTGTTGGCAGTTGGCCTCGAAGGTGTGCCGTTCGGCCAGGCGTCTGGCGGCGGTGCCGATCGAGCGGCGGCGCGACGGATCGGCTAGCGTTCGGAGCCGTGCGGCCAGGGCAATATCGTCGGCCGGCTCGGGGAGCACGTAGCCATCGTGGCCGTCGATCAGTAGTTCGCTCACGCCGGCCGCGGTCGTCGTGATGACGGGCAGACCGCAGGCGGCCGCCTCTAAAACCGTCAGCCCGAACGAATCGTAAAAGGTCGGTTGCACGTACACGTCGGCCGCGGCGTAGTAGGGGAGCAGGTCATCGATCGCGCCCACGAATTGGACTGTCGTGCCCAGACCGCAGCGGCTCGCGAGTCGGCGGAAGGCTGCCGGATGTCCGCCGCCTGCCACGACGGCGCGGAAACCGGCGGTGGTATTTCTTAGTTGAGCCAGGGCCCGAATCAACGTGGCGAGGCCTTTGAGCGCGAAATTGTGGGCCGCGAAGAGCAAGACGATTTCGTCCGCCGACAGACCTAGCGACTTTCGCATCGACGCGCGATGGTGTGCACAATTCTCAGGCGAGAACCGATGGGCGTCGACGCCGTGGTAGACCACTCGGATCCGGGAAGGATGCACGTGGTGGTAATGCCTGTAATCCGCGGCCGCGCTATTCGAAAGGGCGATTACCAGGCGTTCCGGCACATTGTATTGCCGAGTGGCCAACGATCGAAACTCGCGATAGCGAGGCGACCAGTTGATAAGTTGCCGCTTCAGCGGCCGTAGCCAGGGCGGCAGCATCTGCAACTTCCGCTGCCACTGAGCTTCTCGGGAGCCGTCGTGGGATTGGATAATGTCGGCGAACCAACCGACGCCCATGTCATGGATGACATCGAGCGGGAGTTGGCGAAGCTGCATTTCCGCTGCAGCCGCAAACGCAAGCCGAGAGGATGTTGTGCCCAGGGGGTGAATCGCGCCGGGAGCGTCTTCGGAGGCGTCCTGGCAGACGACGTGGACGTCGTGGCCCTGTGCGACGAGCCATTGGGCCAGGTGACAGGTCCATTGTTCGGCCCCGCCGCGCCGTGCGTCGAAGTGCTCGATTACCAGGCCGATGCGCATGTTTGGCCTTTCGTCTCGTTGAGCAGTTCGGTCACCGCGGAAAAGACCCTCTCGACGCTCAGGTCTCGCATGCAGCGATGATGCTTGAGCGGGCACACGCGCTTGTGGCAGCCGATGCAGTCCAGCTCGGCCACAAGATTGATCGCCCTCTGCGTGGGGTTCTCGCTCCAGACGGGCAGCATCGGGCCGAAGAGCGTTACCACAGGCAAACCAAATGCAGCGGCCACGTGGCGCGGTCCACTGTCGGTAGAGACCATGAAACCGCAGCGGCGGATGCAAGCTTTGGCGGTTCCCAGGTCCATCGGCTGATCCGCCATCGAGACGATGCGGCTGTCCCCTTTTCCGATTGCGAGGCCGACGATCTCGCGGGCGATGTCTCGTTCCTTCGGGCCGCAGGTGACCAGGATGTCGTAGCCAAGTTCACGGACGATTCGCTGGGCCAACTCCGCGAAACGGTCGACCGGCCATAGTTTCGAACCGCCGTAGGCGCCGCTCGAGTTCAAGACGGCGACACGCCCATCCTCACGCAGGCCGAGTCGCTCGAAGACGCCGCGGGCCGATTGGTCGTCGGCCGGCGCGGTGTGCAGTTCGAGTCGCGGCGACTCTTCTTGGCAGCCGGCGGCGCGGGCCAACTCGAGGTACGCGGTAACCATTGGCGAGGGAAGTGCGCGAAATCCGATGCGAGGCCCACGCAGTCTCTTGGTGAGCAGGGGCCCTCGGCCGTAGCGGACGTATCCGATTCGTTCTTTGGCGCCGCCTCGCCAAGCGATCCACGCGGAACGGAGCGAGTTCGTCATAAGCACGGCCACGTCGAAATGCTCGGCTCGCATTCGGGCGGCCACGGCCCCGGCTCGCAAGCTGGCGTCGTTTGCCCGCGGATCGAAGAGCCACTGCTCATCGAGCCAGTCGGCGCCGGCCAGCACATCGGCGAGGTAAGGGCGAAGGATGCCGACCAATCGCGCCGGCCGTGGGAATCGCCGCCGCAATGCGCGTAATGTCGGCGTAGCCATCGCCAAGTCGCCAAGCCAGTTCGGCAAAAAAACCGCGACTTTCATGAAGGATCAGGATAACCGCAGGGCGAGTTTTGACCAAGGGCGATGCGGTGCAACGGTCTTCAAGAGCCGAGTTTATCGCCTAACCAAGGGGGCACAGCGTGCGCAGTCGCGACGCCAGTTCGTCTTGGCCGGCTAAGAAGTCCATCTCGATTTGAAGTGACCACAGCGAGGTTTTGGCGAGCCGATTGACCGCGAGTTTAGCCAAGTCTTTGCCCGTGCAAATCGCGGCCTCGACGCCAAGATTGTCGCACCAGGCGGCTAGCTGCTCGAGGTCGGACGGGGTGTAGCGATGATGGTCGGGAAACTCGCGAAAGGCGGCCAGTTGGCAGCCGCAGGACTCGAGTGTGCGACGGAAACCTTCCGGATTGCCGATTCCGCAGAAAGCTGCCACCGGTTTTTCGCAAATCTCGCCCAGGGGGAGTTCTTTGCCGTCAGCGGAGACTAGCACTTTGGGAGCGTGCATGACCTCCGCTCGAATCGCCTCGGGCGCGTGACGGCGAACCGTTTGCCAAATCTCCGTTCGGCGGCTTGGGGCAACAAGATCGGCGCGAGACAGGACCACAGCATCGGCGCGGCGCAGGGCATCGATTGGTTCCCGCAACAAGCCACGGGGGAAGACGTGACCGTAGCCAAATGGCTCCAGGGCGTCCAGAAGCACAATGTCCAAGTCCCTAGCTAGCCGGCGGTGTTGGAAGCCGTCGTCGAGCAGGATGAGTTGGCAGCCGGTGTTGGCGATGGCTTTGCGGGCCGCGGCAACACGATTGGGATTCTGGACGTGGGGCACGTTGGGCAAAAGCCGACGCATTTCCACGGCCTCGTCGTTCGCGCCGCCGTCGGCGGCTCCGTAGCCGCGGCTGACGATGGCAACTCGTACCCCTTGTTGCTCGAGCGATCGGGCGATCCAGTGAACCATCGGCGTCTTGCCCGTGCCGCCGAGGGTGAGGTTGCCGACGCTGACGACGGGAACACCAACGCGGTGGGAGGGAGCCGCTCCGGAGTCGTATCGCCGATTGCGCCAGCGGATGGCCCCAGCGTAGCCCGTCTCGACTACCCGCAGTGCGGCGCGCAAAAGCCCAGCCATGGCGTCTCGGCGCCGGCCACTGACCAGTTCGCGAAAGGCGGCTGAGCTGAGCATCGGGCAACATGATACGATGCGTTGGGGGCTGGCACAACGGGTGCGTTCGGCGGCTGACTGGCGGCGAGATGGCCCTTTGGCAATACAGGACCCAATAAGGGGACCGTCGCTGTTGCTCCCGGCATCGGCTTCAGGGATAATCGCGGCATGAAAACTTCAGCAACGATTATCCGCGTTGTCGGCCTTGTCACGGCTCTATTTGCCGGTGCGGCGATCGCCGCGGATCGGTCCGAATCGGTGTACCGTCAGGCGGGCCACGCGATCCATCAGGGTGATTTTGATGCGGCCATCCGCAAACTCGATGAGGCAATTCGGTTGGCGCCGAAGGAGGCGAAGCTGCGTGGCCTGCGCGGCGTCGCATGGATCCGAAAAGGCGACTACGACCGCGGCAGCGCCGATCTGAAGGCGGCGATCGTCATGAATGCCGGCGATGCGGCCGCGAAGTGCAAGCCATCGACGCCAGCGGCGCTTTCGGCCGACGCTCTTCGGCACGGGAAGGAGCAGGTGGCGAAGATGTTGAAGGACCGTCCTGCGATGGCGCAATATCCGCAGGAGGCGGGACCCATTCGAGACTGGGCTGCCCGAAAGTTTGCTGGCGAGGATTTTGGCGATCTGATCGACTGGGATTCTTCGTCGCCGCTGCACTCCGATGCTGAGCATCTGGCCGCGGCCGGCGATGCGCACGCCGCGATCCTTGTCGAGGGGAACTACACTTCGGGGCCGAACGAGGGAAAGCCCCGGTCGTTCGAGGAGCTTTGGGCCGGCGCCGTCTATGAACTGTACAACGTCGGTTACTCGCGAGAATACGTCCGGCTGAATGGCGAGGCGGAGAAAGGAACGATTTCGAAAGAGGCGTTCGTCGGCGGCATCTTGAAGAGTGAGCTGTCGGCTGCCCAACGCACGCGGGGGTTTTATGTCGAGATCTTTCTGCCGTGGGCCGCAAAGAAGAAACTGCCGACGGATTCGGCGATGTGGTTCTGCGATTGGTGGGACACCGCCGATCACGTGCTGGACAGCTTTACTGACAGGTCGACCTACCCGTGGAACCCGTATGGGCGGACGTACGACTGGGCGGCCGTTCACCGCTATTGGCACGCTGACGACGCGAAGAGCGCGCAGAAGGTTCTTCTCGGCATGAAAGGCGAGGAAGGGTATGAGGACGAGGCGGCGGATGTCTTCTTCTGGATTGGGCGATGTTTAGCCCGACTGAACAAGCCGGCGGAGGCAGTAGAGGCGTTTAGCCAGGCGATCCATCTCGATCCGGAAAGTGCGGCCACCTACCGCGCTCGCGGCGAGCAATATCAAAAACTTGGTGATAAGGCGAAGGCGGACGGGGACGCGGCAAAAGCGAAGGAGTTGGATCGGTGATAGCCGGTCGAATACGCCCCAATCATTCTCTCGCCGCAGCCAAGGGCAGCGATCTTGTGTGAGCTGAAGCGTCAGGATGCTTCAGGCAGATCGAGCTGTGCCGTCTCGCGGTATTCGGGAACACTGACATTCCAGCCTAGCTGTCGGCGGATGTCATCGGCCAGCGCGAGCGACGCCTGGGGTTCGCCGTGGGTGACGAACAGATGGCGAGGGGGTTGCTGGAAGTAGCCGAGCCACTTTAGCAGACCCTCGCGGTCGGCGTGGCCGGAGATGCCCTGGATTTGCCGGACCTGGGCGCGAACGAGCCGCGAGATGCCGTGGATGCGGACCTCGGGATTTCCGTCGAGGATTTGGCGGCCCAGCGTGCCCTCGGACTGGTAGCCGACGAAGAGAATGGTCGAGGCGGGGTCGCCGATATGGTGGGCAAGATGGTGCTTGATACGGCCGGCGGTGCACATGCCGGAGGTGGCCATAATAATCGCCGGTCCGGCCAGCCCGTTGATGTTCATCGACTCCTGCACGGTTCGCACGACGTGCAGTGATGGAAACCGCAGAAGCGATCCGTGCGCGGCGACCATTTCGGCCGCTTCCTCGTCGAAGCACTCGCGATGGCGGCCAAAAATGTCATTGACCTGGGCGGCCATTGGGCTGTCGAGAAACACCTGGACCTGTGGGATCCGTTTGGCTTCAAGCAGTCGGCCGAGGTAGTAGATCAGTTCCTGCGCGCGTTCGATGGCGAAAATCGGAACGATGATCTTGCCACCGCGGCCGATCGTTTCGGTGATCACCTGCTCGAGTTGCGATTCAACGGTTCCGTGGTTCTCGTGATGGCGATCGCCGTAGGTGGATTCCATCACGACGTAGTCGGCCCGGGTGATCATGGCCGGGTTGCGAACGATGGGGCGGTCGATCTGCCCGAGGTCGCCGGTGAACACGATGCTGCGCGGCTGGCCGTTGGCGGTGACTCGCAACTCGATCATTGCGGAGCCGAGAATGTGGCCGGCATCGTGAAACACGGCTTGCACGTGGCCATTGATTTTCACGGGCCGATCATACGGTGCGGCTTGCAGCAGTGGCAGCGTGCGTTCGACATCGCCGAGCGTGAAAAGCGGTTTGACTGGCGTCGCGTCGTGGCGTCCCTCTTTGCGGTGTCGCTTCTGTTTGAAGGCGGCGTCTTCGGCTTGAATCTCGGCGGCGTCGCGAAGCACCACCCCCGCGAGGTCGGCGGATGCCGAGGTGGCGATGATTGGGCCGCGGTAGCCTTCTCGGACCAGTTTTGGCGCCAGGCCACAATGATCGACGTGTGCGTGGGTGAGCAGGACGGCGTCCAGGTTGCGGAGAGGGAGCGTGCTCTTTTCCCAATTTCGGGCCAAGTACGCCCGCTCCTGGTGCATTCCGCAGTCGACGAGCAGCCGGACGCCGTCGGCCTCGACATAGTATTGCGAGCCGGTGACTTGACGTGCCCCGCCTAGGAAGTGCAGCTTCACGGATGCGTCCTCGATTGCTTGTCGGCGTGGCAGGCGGTAGCGCGGGACGCCGCGGGCAGGATGATTTGCCCGCGGCGTCTGCGGCCGTTTACTTACTTACGCATTAGCTCGTCGGCCAACGGGGCGGCGTCGTAGACCTTTCGCAAGGCCTCGAGGATGGCGCTTCCGTGGACGCTGATGGCGCGGCCCTCTTTGGTGTAGACGTAGTCCCAGACCAAGGAGGTTAGGTCGCCGTCGAAGATGATTCCGACCAGTTCGCCATTGCTGTTGACGATTGGGCTGCCGGAGTTGCCGCCGATGATGTCATCGGTAGAAACGAAGTTCATCGGCGTGTCCATGTCGAGATCGCCCTTGTGGTCGATCCAGCTCTTCGGCAGAGAGAACGGTTTGGCGTTGTCGTGCTCTTTGGCCCGCTCGAAAAGGCCGCCGAAGGTGGTCCAAGCTGGGGCCGGCACGCCGGCTTCCTCACATCGAGCGACTGTGCCGAAGGCAAGCCGCAAGGTAAACGTCGCGTCCGGGTAGGTGTTCTTGCCGAACAGCTCGAAGCGGATGTTGGCCAATTTGCCGTACCCAACGCGCTGCGGTTCGTCGACCTGCTGCTCGAAAATCGTGCGGACGTCGCGCGAGGGCTTGTCAACCAAGCGGGCCAGAACGATCATCGGATCATCGGAGGCGTCAATCGCCTTCTTGCCACCCTCGTACAACTGACGGCGAACGGCGACGTCAGCGAGCTTGGTGCCGCGGACCAGTTCGATGGCTCGGGCGCTGGGAGACTTGCCGTTCATCACGGTGCGAACCACGGGGTCGTTGTAGCCGCGCTGCTCCATGAACATGCTGAGCGAGTCGCTGAGGGCAACCGTTTCCAGGTCGGCGTAGATGGGCGCCTTCGAGAACAGTCCTTGCTCAAGCGAGTCCAGGTTGGAATCACGGAATTCGCGGAACCGGTCCGCACTCGGCTTGGCCTTTTCGTCCGCGGCGCGAACCAGTGTGCGGGCGATGCCGAAGGTGGTGCTTCGGAACGCTTGGGCTTGCTCCAGCAGGTTGTATTCGACGCGAACCTTGTCGAGAGCGACCAGGGACTTGTCGATGGTTTTCATGGCGGCGTCGAACTCGGCGGCCATGGCGGGGTTCGCGGCGGCCGCCTTGCGCAGGGTCTCTTCTTCCGCGCGTTTGACGGCCATCACGGCGGGATCTTGCAGGCCGGCCAAACCGCCGAGGCGGGCCTTCATCGAGTTTTGCACTCGCAGCAAGACTGATTTCGCGCGCCGCATGTTCTCCGCGCTGCGGCCACCGAACGTCAGGGCGACGACGTCTTGCCGACGCAAGTGGTCCAGCGTCGCCGGCATCTGCACGTCACGCATGAACTCCAGGTGCCGCACGGTCAGCGTCCGCTCGGTGCGTCCCGGGTGGCCGGCAACGAACACAAGGTCGCCTTCCTTCAGCGAGGCAGGATTCCACGTCAAGTAATCAGTCACGTGGACAGGCTTGTCATTTTCGTAGACTCGGAAGAAACAGACATCGAGATCGAACCGCGGATACTCGAAGTTGTCCGGATCGCCGCCGAACGCCGCGATGTCATCCTCGGGAGCGAACACCAGCCGCACGTCGGTGTACTTCTTGTAGCGATAGAGCTGGTACAAACCGCCGCGATAGAGAGTGACGACGTCGCTGCGAAGGCCCGTCTGCTTGTTCGACTCGTCCTCGATCTTCGTCATTTCCGCGCGACGCTGTTGCTCGGCCTTGGCGGGATCTTTGGAGTTGACCGCGGCATTCACCCGACCGGTGACATCCTCGATGCTCATGAGAACGTTGAGCTCGAGGTTGGGGGCCTTTAGCTCTTCGGCTTGCGAGCGGGCGTAGTAGCCGTTCTTGAGCAGATCGCGGTCCTTCGTGCTGAGATCGTTCAGGGTACCCTGGCCAATGTGGTGATTGGTCATAACGAGTCCGTCGGCCGAGACGAAGGAGCCGGAGCCGCCGTTGTTGAAGCGGACGGCCGACTTTCGCAGGTGCGCGAGCCAAGCGTCGGTCGCGTCGAAGTTGTATCGCTCTTTCAACTCCTTTCGCGGCGGCTGATTGAAGAGCCACATGCCTTCATCGGCCTGCAACTGGACTGCCGGGACGAGCAGGCTGGCAACCAAGAACGACAAAGCGAGCGACATCGGGCGACAACGCATGGACCGATCTCCGTGAGGCAATTTCGGTGGGATAACGGGGCTAGGAAGCAAACCGTCATGCTAACGAAGGGCTCGCGGTTTCGCAAGAGGGGCGATTGACGCCCCCAATCGTGCAGTCGTAGAATGATCGCAAAAATGGGACGCTGACGAGTGGCTGCCGACCGAGCCTAACGCCGTCACTGAAACAATGAGCACTGACAAGCTTATCGCACTGCTCCGCGCGAACGGGCAGGAACACCTGCTAGCCTTTTGGGACAAGCTCGATGCGGCAGAGCAGGGCGCTCTGGCCGGACAGATCGAGGCCATCGATTTTCCGCTGATCCGCAAGCTATACGCGCAGCGCGATCATCAGGCTGGGATGGGCGAGTTGGCGGCCCGAGCCGAACCGCCGCCGGCGTTCCGGCTGAACTCCGATAGTAATCCATTCTCCGCACAGCAAGCGCGAGATCGCGGGGTTCAAGCTCTTCGGGCAGGGGAACTCGGCGTGATCCTTACGGCCGGAGGGCAGGGGACCCGGCTGGGCTTCCACCGGCCGAAAGGGATGTACCCGATCGGCCCGCTCTCGAAGAAGTCGCTTTTTCAGATCCACGTTGAGAAGATCGTGGCCGCGGCGCGACGCTACAGCGTGCGCATCCCGTTGTTCATTATGACCAGTCCCGCGACACACGCGGAGACCGAAGCGTTCTTTGCCGAGCATGGGCGATTCGGGCTGCCGGAAGACGACCTGATGCTGTTTTGCCAAGGCACGATGCCGGCCGTCGATGAGCGGACTGGCGCGGTGTTGCTGGCAGCGCCATCGCGGATCGCGCTGAGTCCGGACGGGCACGGCGGGCTGCTGGCGGCGCTGCTAGGGAGCGGAGCGCTCGAGCGGATCGAGAATCGTAAGATTCGGCACCTGTTCTATCTACAGGTCGACAACCCGCTGGTAGATATCTGTGGTCCCGAGTTCGTCGGCTATCACCTGCTGTCCGGGTCGGAGTTTTCGAGCCAAGTCGTTGCGAAGCGGGATCCGCTGGAGCGGGTGGGCAATGTCGTCAAGGTGGATGGCCGGCTGATGGTGATCGAGTATAGCGACCTGCCCGAGCAGGCCGCACGGCGACGGAACCCGGACGGCTCGCTCGCCATTTGGGCGGGCAGCATCGCCGTCCACGTTATCGACGCAAGACTGCTGAGACGAGTGGCCACGCAGGCGGAGTCGCTGCCCTTCCACATCGCCCGGAAGAAAGTGCCCCACGTTGATCCAGCGGGTCGCCGCGTGGAGCCGTCGCAGCCGAACGCATTGAAGTTCGAGCGTTTCATCTTCGACCTGATGCCGATGGCGCGGAACGCCGTGGTGGTCGAGGTTGATCCTGTGCGGGCGTTCTCGCCGCTAAAGAACGCGTCAGGCGCGAAGGGTGATACGCCCGAGACGGTCCGCGCCGCGCTCATCGGTCAGTATCGCGACTGGCTCTGCCGGGCCGGCGTCGAAGTGGCCGACGACGTGGCGGTGGAGATCAGTCCGCTTTACGCGATGGATGCGGAGGAACTGGCGGCGAAGGTTCCCCGCGGGATGCGAATTATGGAGCCGACGTATCTCGAGGTATAACGCTCGCGACCTGGCGGTGGCGCGCCTCGCGGCATCGGTGGTTTGGGCCACTGCTCGGGTTAGTTCGCGCCGGCGGGGCCTTCTGCCTTGAGCTTCTCGAGACCGGCCGGTGCGTCGTGCTGATGGCCGGCATGATCGCCCTTGGCGGACTTGGCTTGATCCTTTGGCTTGTCCTTTTTCTTGACGATTTCGTCGCGGCCGAGATGGATTTTGCGGAAGACGTCGTCGGAGATGATGTAGTACCAGTCGGCGAAGCGGGCGTTTAGCTCGGCGACGCGTTTTTTGCCATCGGCGACTTTCTGGTCGTATTCATCCTGCTTCCGCTTGTTGTCCTTCTGGACGCGGTCTCGCTCTGCCTGAAGGGCCTTCTTGTCCGCTTCTTTTTGGGTGGCGTTCTTCTTGTCTTCCGGCTTCTTGACGTCCGCCTTCTTCGCCTCAGGCTTCTTGGTTTCAGGCTTTTTGGCGTCGGCGGTTGGCTTCTTATCGGGTTCCTTCGCAGGTTCCGGAAGCGGCTCGAGGTGCGGCTTGGCAAGCAGCGCGGGATTGAACTCGGCCATGATGAAGAGGTAGCGGTTCATGCCTGGACCGCCCGCGTCCTTTTTCTTATCGGCGTTTTTGCTTTTCTTGTCGTCGGCTTTCTTTGCGGAGCCGCGGCCGGCGATGTCGCCAAATCGCAAGACATACTCCACGCCGGTGTTGGCGCCGACGCGGATTTCGCCTTCGTTCGAGAAGAGCTCGGCCGGGCTGTTTTCGTCAAGCTGCGCGGGGAAGAAGCCTTTTTCCTCGAGCGAATCGGCCGCAGCGTCGCCGCGCACGGTCAGCTTGCCGGGCATCTTGAGGTCTGCGCTAAGTCCGGCGGGCTTGCGGCTTACGTCGACGATCTTGAGATCATCCAACGCATACATCATGTCATCGAGCTTCGTGGAGTTGAGTTCCTCGTCGGCGGCCATTTTGACCGGCGTCCACTTGCCGCCAGTGGGGCTTTGCGGGTCGGCGGTGAACCGTTGGTCTTCGGTTATCTTCCACTTCGGCTCGCCCGAGTCGTTGTGCTCGAGTTGCATTTGGCCGCGTTGGATAATGGCCAGACGCGAGTCGACGGCCTTGATGGCGTAGTCGCGAATTCGGAGCTGCTTCACGTCGAAGGAGCTGACTTGCAGCAGGTTTCGCTCGATCCAGTTCTCGAACTTCGTGGTGAACTTGTCGGTTCGGGCCTCGACCGTGTAGATCGGATCCTCGCCCACCTTGCGGACGTAGCGCTGTCCTGGCTGGCCGGGGACTTCCTTGCCGAGGACCAGGGCCAGCAGTTCCTTGCCTTCCTTGTCTTTCATCACGACCTTGGCGCCGACGCCCGTGGTGCCGAGTTTCAGCGACTTCTGGTTTGGCTCGACGACACCGTATTCGGACTGATCGCCCTGAGCCTCGCTGGGCGTGTCAAGAATCTTCATCCGCACCAGGGCGGTGGCGGCTTCGGCGACTTGGCGGCTTGCGTCGGCCGGGTAGCTGTCGTGCGAGGGAATCGCCCAGCGGGTCTTGCCTTTGTAATCCACCTGCTGAACCTTGAAGGGGTGCAGCGTGGCGGTGCTCTCGTCGAATTCAACGATTTCCAAGCTGGCGACCGAGAGGGGATCCTTGAAGTCGGGGTAGAGGAGCTGGCCTCGATCATCGGCGCGGCCGGAGATCGGCGCTGTCGGACGCGTAACGATGGCCAGAAGCACGGCCACGGCCGCAACGGCCAGGAAGGTCAGGGTTTTTGGCGTTTCGTTCATGGGAGTTTTCGGCTATTCGTTATTTATACTGGTCCGCAGGCGTCAGTTCCGCGGGAAAGAACGCGACCACCGGTCGCGGCTTTATGTTCTATCGGAGCCTTGCTCGGGCGACGCCCTCGCGTTCGCGGGTGCGGCGGGTGAAGAAGACGACCACCGCCACGAGCAGCGGGGGAATTGGCGGCAGCAAAACGGCCAGCAGCTTGGCCATCTCTTGCACGCGACGGATCTTCAACGCCAGGCCGGTCTCAATTTTCGTTCGTTCCTTGTTCTGCTCTTGGCGGAGCTGGGCAATCCTCGTTTGCGCTTGGCGTTCGAGGTCTTGCTGTTTCATGATCAACTCGATCGCCATCTGCTGCTGATCGACGTTCTTTCGCTTGCGCAGTTCGGCGATCTCTTCGTCCATCGCCTTTTGCGCCTTGGCCTGCTCTTCCTCGACGTTTTTCGAGAACTTCTCGATCTGGTCGGCGGCATTCTTCCGGTCCTTCTCGGTCCACTGGTCGATGTGACTGAGCGTGCGGTACTTGGGCCGACGCTTGCGGATTTCGAGGAAGCGGGTATCGCCGGCCAGCGAGTCCAGCGCGTTGAGGATGAAAGCCACGTTGTCGAACTTCAGGCGGATGCCCAACTCGGGGATTTCGGCCTGTTCGCGGAGCTTGAAGAAGATTTGCGAAAGCATGTCGATGTCGCACACCAACACGACGTTGACGTTCGATTCGGTGGGCTTCTTCGACGGGGCTTTCTTCTTATCCTTGGTGACCGCTTCTGGCTTCTCCGCGTCGTCTTCGGACGCGAGTTTCACTTTGCCCTGGATCTGGGCCGCCAGCACGTAGCTCAAATCGGTGGCAGTTCGCTGCCGGTCGGGGTTCAATCCTCGCGGGCCCATGGGACTCATTTGCAGCACTTCGGCGAAACGGACGGTACCGGTCTTTTCGCCGGTTTTGACCAAGGGCGTGAACTCGAGCGTCGACGCGTTGAGCTTTCCTACAGCGCCAGGGAAGGGGAAGAGCATCTGCTGGAGGCCTGAGCTGATCCGATTGCGGCCGAACGGCTCCTTGGCGCCGCCACCGTCGTGGTTGACGAAGACGAACTCGGGGTTCTCGCTGAAGAGCGGGAGCTTGGGGTAGGGATTGTAGTCTTGCCAGATGACCTGATCACCGGCGACGTCGACGCCGAGCAGGTTCCAGAGCTGAGTGATGTCGCCCTTGGGTTGCTGCTGACCGCCGGCGAACATCGGGTTCATGCCTCCGGGCGGTTGCCGCGGTGCGCTGGTGGCCGGGACGTTCGGGGCCCACATCGGCGCCGGGTCCTCGAAGATTGCCGTCGGCTGTCCGCCGCGAACCGCCGCGACGAAGTTGCCCATTTCCGTGGGGCCCAGCGAGGACGGTTGCACCGCCAGGAGCACGTCATACTTGTCGGTGATTGGCTTGGTCGGGTCGACCCGCACCACCTCGTACTGCTTCTCCAGCTCGTCGATGATCGGCCAGTTTGGCGTCATGCCCGACATGCTGAAGCCGCCGTAGAGCTGTGCGTCGGTCGTCAAGACGCCAAGTTTCTTCCGCTTCTGCTGGCTGAGGATGCAGATGGAGCGAACCAACTCGTACTCGACGGGCGTGTCCTGGTCGACGAACGCGACGAGCGCCTTGCCGGAGCCGTATTTCACGGCTACGTGGAGGAAGATATGGTCCGTGGAGAGAGCGCCATGGCTGAAGGTCGTCACCTCGCGAGGCTCGATGCTGTACTTCTTCTCGGCGAGAGCGGACTCTTCGGTGAAACGATCGGTATCGTGGATCATCACTTGGAGGTTCGCGCCGCCGATGGCCTTCAGTTCCTGCAGCACGCTAAGCAGATTCATCCGGGCCGGCACGTAGGCCTCTGGCACGCTCGGGCTGATGAAGGCCTCGATGCGGACCGGCCGATCAGTTTTCAGGTCTTGGACCAGCTTTCTGGTTTCCGGTGAAAGCGAGCCCAGCTTTTCGCTCGTTACGTCCCAGCGCACGTCGTGATGGCGGAACACCACGACCGATCCGATGGCAATGAGGCCGAGGGCCAGCGTGCGAGTCGTATAGTGGCCGGCCAACGCCCATCGTCGGGCGCCGCTGTACCAATGCCGCCGGCCGATGAGGATCATGCTCAAGTAGAGCATGACCACGACGATCATCACGAAGTAGACCAGCCCAGCCAGGCTCAAGACACCGCGGCCGAAATCCGCGAACTGCTGGCTGATGCTCCAAGTTTTGATTGCGAGCACGCCTTGCCGGCCGAGGGCGCCGAAAATTGCGTCGGCGGCCGTGAGAAACACCAGCGGCACGTTGAAAAGAACGGCGACCACGTAGGCGATCGTGATGTTGCCGGTCAGGAAGGACGCTACCACGCCGATGGCCAGCATCGCCAAGCCGACGAGCCAGTAGCCGATGTAGGTGCCGATAAAGAGCCCAACGTCCGGACTGCCGAGCCAACTAAGCACGGCCAGGTTGCACACGAAAGAGAAAACCAACGCCACGCTGAAGATGGCGACGGCGGCCAGGTATTTTCCCAAGACGATGTCAAAATCGCGGGCGGGGATTGTGAGCAACAACTCGTCGGTGCCCTGGCGTCGTTCGTCGGCCCAGACGCCCATCGTGATCGTGGGGATGTACACGAGCATGATGAACGGGAACCAATAGCTGAGTTGGTCGAGGTTCGCCAGGTTGTTGCTAAAGAAGTCCGGCACCCAAAAAGCGGCGGTGGCGCCGAGGAGGACGAACAGGCAGATGAACACGTAGCCCGTCGGGTTGGCGAAGTAGCTGACGAAGTTCCGCCGAAAAACGGCGAAGAGTACTTTAGTGTTCATTGAGGTAGGTGGTCGGTGGAAATGGGGAATCGGAAAATGACGAATGACGAACTTCGCTCGTCATTTGCCATTCGGATTTCGTCATTCCTCCGTGAATAGGGTTTTGTTTTCTCGGATTCTACTAGGCGGCTGTTAATTCGCGGAACCGCTCGTCGAGTGGTTTGCCGCCTTTGGCCAGGTCGGTGACGGTGCCATCGAAGACCATCCGGCCTTCGTTGATGAACAAGACGCGGCTGGCCATGGCTTCGACCTCCTGCAAGATATGCGTGGAGAGAAGGATGGTCTTGCTGCGGCCGAGCTTTCGGATGGTCTCTCGGACTTCGTGGATTTGATTTGGGTCGAGTCCCGCGGTAGGCTCGTCGAGGATGAGCACGTCGGGCTCGTGCAGCAGCACTTGGGCCATGCCCACCCGCTGGCGGTAACCGCGTGAAAGCTTGCCGATCGGCTTGCCGATCACGCTGCCCAACGAGCAAAGCTCGACGACCTCGTCGATCCGGTCATGTTTTCGCGAGTTGGACAACCCCCGGGCGTCGGCGAAGAAGCCCAACAAGGCTCGCGGGGTCATGTCTGGGTAGAGGGGGCCGTTTTCTGGCAGGTAGCCGAGCCGTGCCGAGCCGGCCAAGCGGTTGGCGGCCATGTCGTGCCCAGCGATTCGGGCCACGCCGGCGGAGGCCGCCAAGTATCCGGTGAGCAGCTTCATCGTGGTGCTCTTGCCAGCCCCATTGGGCCCGAGGAACGCGACGACTTCACCTTGATGGACCTTGAAGGTGACGTCGCTGATGGCGGCGAAGTCACCATAGTACTTCGAGAGCCCGAGGGCCTCGATCATGGCGGGGCCTTGCTCTTGTGTCATCGTAACTTGCTCCTCGTGCGGCACTTGCGCGTTTTGAGACGCGGTCGCGCCGGGAATACAGCAGATGGAAGCAACCGGGGCTGCCTGTGTCTAAGACTCGCGATCGCCAGACAGGTGGGTTCGAACCGGAGTGTAACTACTGCTACGGATTATAGCAGGCGAGGGTTCGGCGCTAAAGACCGCAACACAATTGAAACTCGGGCTTTGCGATTATCCGCGGCCGGCGATTCGCGCGGAACTAGCGCGCGGAAAGAGGCTTCGATGGGTTCGGATTGCGATGGTGGCGGTTCTTAGCGCCCCCGGGACGGCCGAATGCCACCCGGCACTTGCCGCTCGACGGCCGCGCAGACACGCTCGGCAGAGAGCTTGTTATGCTCGGCGATCTCTCGGAGCGAATCAGCGGGATTATGGACCTCGATCCCGTCGCCTTTGAGCGCGGCGACCAGCTTTTGCACCGGCTGTCCCGCGTGCCCGGCGATCTGCTGCAAGCTCATCGCCGCGAGTTGCGTCGAAGGCCCGCCGTGCTGTTCCAGCAGGGTTGTGCAAGCGACGGCGCCGGTGATGGCCACGGCCAGCGTCACCTCCCATTTCAAGTTTATTCGTCCGGGGCACTTCTGCCACAGATAGCTCCGATAGACGGGCCAATTGAGCACCAGATGCCAGGCGCCGGCGACGGTCATCAGCAATGCCACAAAGATGTGGATGTGTTTCCAATTGCCGCGGCCAACGCCGAAGGTCTGTGGCGAGTGGGTGAGCCACAACACGAGTCCTGTCGCAACCGCGATTACGAAGGACAGGCTGAGCAACAGCGACACGAACCCGCGGGTGTTGAAGCGAGACATAAGCATTACTCCTCGTTTTCGGGACGTCGCTGGCCGGGAATCGCCCCGCCGGCCGGCCTGGCATCATTACATAGCGGCACGCCCTGCCTGCAGCAGTTTCAACGGTTCGCTACGTCCGGTCAAGATGGCCGGCCATAGCGCAGCCAAGAGGCACAGGCCCATGGCCAAGCCGAGGCCGAGGCCCAAATGGCCCCAGGGAACGATCAGCGGCGGGGCCAAGCCGCCAAAGAAGCTTACATATTGGGAAATGCCGGTGCCACACCAGCCGGCCATTAGGCCGAACAACAGGCTCAATACGCAGGTGATCAGTCCGATCATGATGCCCTCGGCCAGCACCATTCGGACGAGTCCGGAACGGGTGACGCCGACGGCCCGCAGGACGCCGAATTCCCAGCGGCGCGCGCGAACGGAGGCCATCACGGTGTTGACCACGCCGAGCGAGGTGGCCAGCAGCGTCGCCAGCGGGAGGTAGCTCATGCCCCAGATCCAATCGCCTGCGCGGGCGAGGATGCGGACGCGGACCTCGTCGGGCGTGCTAATGCGGACGGAGTCGCCAAACATCTGGGCACCGGCTGTCCATGTGCCCTGGGCGTTGACCGGCTGTTTTTCGCCCTGATTGCGGTCGGCAATTGGCCGCAGGGCCTGGCCGGCCAGAAGCGTTGCCGCCCGTCGGCCATCCAGGGCCTCGCCCAGGTCCGTCGGGGCGGGTCCGCCGGGCATGCGAGTCGCTTCGGCGGCACCCTTCAGTTCCTCGGCGATCTTTGCGGCCTTGTCCAGGTGCTTTCGCCCATAGCCTTCGTCGATCTGCATCCAGAAGAAGTTGATCTGGTTGAGCTCGAAGTCGCGTCGCACCGTGGCGTAATCCGCGAAAACCATTGCCGCCGAGCGTCCCTCGCGTCGTCGTAGGCCGGAAAACTTGGTCATCCAATGCCAGCCGGGAAGCGAAACGGCCCCGACGATCGTGTACTCCATCTTTCGGTTTGGTCGCTCGGGCAAAACCATAGTGAACCGATCGCCGAGCTTCAACCCGGTCGCGCGCAAGAAGTGGTCCGGCACGATACAATTGCGACCCTGCTTGAGCTTGGCGATTGCTTCTGTCGGGCTTCCCTCGACGAACTCGGCCTTAACCAGCGGATCGTTGCCGCCGAACGCCACTTGCGGGTCCAGCCCGATCATGATCACGTTGTTCTGCCGCGTGACCGAATTGAACTGCTCGCTGCGCGTGATGTCGGACGCAAGCTTCGGCTGCTCGACGGCCAGGGGGATGCAGGTCTCGGGCCGGATGCCTTCGATGTGGCGCACGGCCTCGATTTCGGAGTTGGGCAGGCCGCCGCGCTGGAAGCAGACGAGCATGTCTGGCACCCAGGCGCCCGGCTTGAACGGTTCGAGCATCGAATAGCCCCAGATTTGTACGGAGACGTACAGTCCGAGGCCCACGGTTAGCGCGGCCGTTGTGCCCAGGGTGCGCCAGAGGTTGCCGCCCAGTTGCGAGCGCAGCAAACGCGGCTCGATAGATAGCAGTCGGGCCAGGCAGGGAGCGGCGATGCGCTCGACGCTGAGAATCGCCGCGGGCGTGAGGAGCAGGAAGCCGATCGCCATGCTCGTGCAGCCGACCGCCATGTAGACGTAGTACAGCATGTCGTTGGAGATTGACGCCGAAGCGGCATAGACCAAGATCGGGTTAACGGCGATTAGCGGCAGCCCCACGATGCCGAAGCCCACCGCGCGACGGACGCCCGACCGGAACGGCTGTTGTGGGGACATGGCTTCCAGGGGCTGGACGCTATTGGCCCGCCATGCTGGAACGATGCAGGCCGCCAGGGCGCCGCCGAAGACGCTGACCGCAGTGAGCGCGATGCACCAGGCTCCGAGTGCTGCCCCGTGGGGCAACAAGGTAGGTCGGAAGTGAGCGGCGAGCGCGACCAGCGCCCAGCCGACGGCCAGTCCTCCGAGCCAGCCAACGATGGCCATCACGACGCCCTCGGCCGCGATCGCTCGCGCCACTTGGCCGCGTGTTAAGCCCACGGCGCGCATTACCGCGAACTGGCGAACTCGTTCGGTAACGCCCATGCTCAGCGTGGTAAAGACGATGAACAGGGCGGCCAGCAATGACAGGCCGGTGGCCGCCCAGGCTTGCTGACGCGATTGCCGAGCCATCATTCCCTCGGCGATTTCCGTCTTGATGTCCGCTACACCCAGCAGCGATGCAGACGGTTTAGTATTAACGAGCCGAGCGTCCCATTTCTTGCGGAAGCCGGCGGCTGTTGCCTTCGCCTCCGGCTTCAGCTCGATGTTTACCAGATTGATCTTGGCCTTGCCGCGAGAAAACTTCTCGGCCAGGACCTGCGGCAGGTAAATCGCGGAGGACGCTGGGGCGGCGGCGACGCCTGTGCGTGGCTTTGTGGGATCGGCTGGGCGGATTCCGCGTCCCATTGCCATCATGCCCGATCGGACGCCTTGGTGGACGAGTCCGACGAGCTTGACGCGATACTCCTTCATCCCCACGATGACCAACAAGTCATCGCCAGGCTTTGCCTTCAGCGTGTCGGCCAAGGAATCGGTTAGTACGACGCCGCGGCGCTGGGGATGTTTGGAGTCGAGCCAGACGCCGGCGGCGAGTGGATAGGGCGGGGCCTCGGCGTCGGTGCCCACCATGGTCGGTGGGGACATCATCATTCGCATCATTCCACCGGGCCCGCCGCGGCCAGCCCCAGCGCCCTTGGCGAGAGGGCGAGGGCGAGGGCCGTTTGCTCCGCGAGGTCCTTTGGGCGGCGCGGTGCGTTGTCCGCCCATGCCTAGCATGGGGTCCATGACCGGCTCGGCGTTCGGATTCATCAATCGCACGGGAAACTGCGAGGCCGGTTCCACCCGGGCCACTGCGGGATCGTGCCGCAGCGAGGCGATTAGTTCCGAATCGATCGTCGGCGCCTCGGGATCCTCGGGCACGATGAAGAAGTCGTATTGGCCGAGATACTCGGTCGCCTGGTCGCCGAACTGCGAGGAGATGGCATCGTAGTCGCTCACCACAAAGACAACGATGCACACCGAAGCGATCATCGCCAGCGAAGTCAGCAGCATCCGCGTCGGATGCTGCAGGGCATAGGCCAGCGCCAGTTTCCACGTGACTTTCATGTCGATCTCCGGAGCGCGACGTTCGTAGTCCCGCCTTCAGTCGGTTCTTCAGCTAGCTGACGCTTGGGACGCCGGCCGGCGCCGCGCCAACAATGTCCTGATACCGGGCCGCAAGCCGATGAACGTCGCGAGACTCTTCGGCGGGAAATTCGGTGAGCACCTGGCCGTCGCGCAGCACGACGATCCTCTCGGCCCAAACGGCGACGGCCGGCTCGTGGGTGACCATGACGATCGTTCGGCCTTGCTCGCGGCAAAGCTGCTGGAGCAATTGGCAAATGCCTTGGCCGGTCACCGAATCGAGGCTGCCTGTTGGCTCGTCGGCGAGAATGATTGAAGGGGAACTGAGAATGGCGCGAGCGATGGCCACGCGCTGTTGCTCGCCGCCGCTTAGGGCATCGGGGCGATGCCGGGCGCGGTCGCTCAGGCCGAGGCGATCGAGCAGCTCGGTCAGTTGTCCATCGGCCATGCCGCTGCGTCCGTCGGCCAGCACGGGCAGAAGGATGTTGTCCCGGGCGGTGAGTGTCGGGATAAGGTTGAACGCCTGGAACACCAGACCGATGCGGCGACGGCGGAAGAGCGTCAACTCGCGGTCCGGCATTTGGGCCAAGTCTTGCCCATCGACCAGGATGCGGCCTTCCTCAGGGCGTGTCAGGCCTGCCATGACGTGGAGCAGGGTGCTTTTGCCGGATCCGCTGGCGCCCATCACGGCGACGAATTGGCCGCGCTCGATGCTGAGCGACACGCCTTTCAGAGCATCGATCGTGACGTTGCCTTGTCGAAATTGCTTCGTGATCCGCTCGACGCGGAGCGGCGGCGCATTGACATTATGTCGATTGTCGTTGGTAGTCTGATTCATGGTAGTTGACGCAGCCGTTTGGGTTGTGGGGCGGTTTTCCAGGCCCATTCCCGAATGAGACGAACTCGTTTTACTCAACGCCTTTGAAGTGCGAAAGATCAGAATGGTTTTCTGGGAGGCGGCTCACCGCCAGCCCTGGTCCAGAGGCTGTGCCAGACGTCACGACCGATTGGGTCGCTGATAAACCGCACGCTGCCATCGCAAAGGCAAACGTTGACGCCACCTGGGTGACGACTCCGGGCGGCGGTGATTTTAGCGGATCCGCTAGTCAGGTCGGGGATCGGACTGTTCGGCGTGAATCGGCCGTTGAGGGTGGGGCCGGCTGGGGAACAGCCTCGCAGCCAGACCGCGAGCCTCATGCCTTCCCAACCGGTAACGCTCGGAAGCACGGCGGCAAGGCCGCCATTGTCAGCGGTGGTCGCCAGCGCGGGAGAGCAAGGGCTTGCGCGATAAACTTGCGTATCGGCCGCATCGCCTCTTGCCAATGAGCTTCCGGGTCCGCGCAGCGATTCAGTGAACGCTACCGTGTTGCTCGTGCCGTCGGTGATGTCGCAAAAGCCGAGTTTCGCACTAACAAAGCAGATGCCATTGTTGGGATTCGCCATGAAGCCGATCTGATTGTTGTAGACATCCGTTCCGTCGCCAGCATTCATCGCGTAATTGCTTCCAGCATACCGAATGGTCTGCGAGTTGTTTGACACTAATGCCAAGTCATGGACCGGTTTCTCGTCATCGCTCGGGCAAAGGAACATTGGGACCGCCGTTGCCGCCGCAGGCCTAAGCGCGGCGGGCAGCAGATCTTTTCCTGGGTGTCCAGGGTAGATGGAGAAGTCGATAAGCGACTGAAGGCCATCCTGTTCGCAGTAAGGCAACAACCTGGCTAGCGGTGAATAATCAGAGAGATACTTGGTCATGCCGGGTGGGATATTATCAGGCGCTGACCACCCGGCGTTCGGCAGATAATGGGTTGTGTTCTCGTAATTCAGCATCGCCAAACCGAGCTGCTTCAGGTTATTCGAGCAGTGCATGCGACGCGCGGCCTCGCGAGCCGATTGCACTGCGGGGAGCAGGATGGCAAGGAGGATGCCGATGATCGTGATGACGACCAGCAGCTAGCATGATCTCGAACTCGGGGCTCGTGCGTGCC
>JAJFUI010000314.1 GCA_021372555.1 Planctomycetaceae bacterium
GGCCCCGGCGGCGGCCATCCGTTTAGCGGCGGATGTCGCGTCGGCCAACGCCCACGTTAGCGCCAGCAAGCCGGCCACCGCGAGGAACGTGGCCAACGTCTCCGTCATCAGCTGAGTAGACCATCGGAGCAAGATCGGATCGCAAGCCACCAGCAGGCCAGCCAGCACCGTGGCACGGCGACCAAGGCCCCATCGAGCGGAGAGCAGCAGGACCATCGCCACCGTGCCAATGCCCAGCGTCAGGTGTAGCAATCCCGTGGCAATGCGGCTGTGGTCGCCGAGTGCCACGCAAGGCGTCAGCATCAGTGGGTAAAGCGGGGGCCGAAAGGCCGTCGGGACTTCTCCGTCGCCGAAGGTCCCGTGCCGCACAACGTTTTCCGCCAGCCGTCGATAGCCATCGATGTCCGCCGTCAGGGCATCAGGCGTCATCACCAACGCGCCGCCACGAATGAAGAGGGAAATAGCGAGAACCGCGAAGAAAGAAACAGCACGGAGACGCGAATTGCACGGAGAAGAAATCTGGGGGCTAGACATTGCGGCAGATTTGTGAACTATATCTCGAAATCAACTTATCAACGGTCTTCTCGTTGCTAACCCCTCGTCTCCGTTTCTCTGTCCACTACTGCTGCAGCGAGTACAGCACGACGTTAAGGCCAATTCGTGCGGCGTCCTCGCGAACGTACCCGCGGCATTCCAGCGAATTGTGTTTCTCCAGGGCGCAACTTAGATCGAACTGGGAGAAAATCAGCCCCCAGTGGTCGCCGAATTTGATGCCTTCCAATTCTGGCGGCACTTTGCGAATGGCGTTTCTCAGTGGCGTGCCGGCGGCAACCGCCTCGGGGTCGCGGCGTGCGACCGTCCGCAGATCGAAGCCGCCGTAAGCGGTGCTCCAAATCGGATCGTCGGCCGGAATCTTCTCCAGCTTGCGATCGGGGAAGACGGTGGCCATCTCGCGGCGGAACGATTCGGTGAACGCCCGACTGGCGCAAATGGAGTCGGCCATCAGCATGCCACCGCGGTCGATGTATTGGCGTAGACGGCCGCGTTCCGTGTCGGTCAGCCGGAAGGCGGTCCGGCCGTGCATGAACACGAGATGATAGTCAAGCAGGGCGTCGTCGGTAATGGCGAGCGGTTCCTGGTGCACCCGGGTGCGGATCTTCAGGTCTTTTGCCGCAGCGTCCATCAGGTTCGTGACCGCGCGCGGAGCAGAATTGCAGCCGCCGGGGTGCCGGAGGGTAGCTACGTACAGCTTGCCGCGTTCCAGTCGATCCGTCGGCCGGCGCGTGGCGCTGGCTTGGAAGCCGACCTCCTTCGTCTTCAATTCCCGGTTGGTCGCGTAAGCCAGAACGTTAATGCCCAGCGACAGGGCGGCATCGATCTGGCCTTGGACCGGCCGGCCGCGCTTTTCCTCGCGTCCGGGCCGTGCCAGGTCCCAAAGGCAACTGACGCCGGGCCGTGGCGAGGCGGGCGGATCGAGCGGTACGTAAATGACGCTGGTGCGACAGCCCGATTCGATGCCCCAGACCGGCCGCATCTGGGCGGGGTCAATCTTTTCTTCCGCATACCAGATCGGGTGTTCCGGCTCCAGCAATCGCAGCTTGTACTCCGGCTCGGGAAATACTTGCCGCATCAACTCCCGAAAACCGCGGTCGAAGCCAACGCCGCCGCAGTAGCCCTCGGCGAAAAGGAAACCGCCTCGGTCGAGATAGTCGCGGAGCTTCTGGGCCAACTTCTTGCGTTGGGCCGGATCCACCGGCAGCGGATCTTCGCTGCCGCAGTAAAACAGCACGGGTGTTTGCAGCAAGTCTTCAACGGTCGCCGCCCGCAAGTCGACTACCTGCCAGGTCATATCGAACTTCCAACGCGACTCGACATACCGCGTCAGGTTGGCGACATCGCCGCGATGACGGTTCCAGTCGCCGTTGTCACCGTGTTGCAACTTGCCCAGCAGTACGGGCCAGCGGCCCTTCGAGAGGAACAGCAGGGCAAGGCTGGTGCCGACCGTCGGCTCGTTCTCGCCCAGCCCCTTGCCAGACCAGAAGCCGGAGAGTCCATCTTGCTGGCGGATCAGCCAGTCGGCCCCTTCGCGATACCAGTCGGCGCGGCTGGGCTGGCCCTGTCGGCTCGGCAACGGGATGAACCGCCTGGCCGTCAACCGCCCTGCGCGTTCCAAACCGTAGAGATAATACAGCGCCCAAGTCGGTCCAGCGACGGGATTGTGGCTTACGGAGTAATGCTGGCCGAGCCAGCGGATACCGTTTTCAATTCGCGTGTCCTCGCCAGCCTGATGCGAGCCGCAGCAGTCAATCCGGTCGCCTACGACTCGGGCATCGCTCGACTGAACGCGATCCGCGGCGATCACTAGCGAAGAAATGCCGGCGCATGTCATGCTGCCGGTGCCGGGGGCGCCGCGCTTGTAGCTCCAGGAGCCGTCGATGTTTTGGCAATCTTCCCAGTGCTTCTGCGCAAGTTTCCAAGTGCGGAGGCTCGTCGGCACGCCCGCCCGTTCGGCCTCGTACAGCCCGAGGAGTGCGAATTGCGAGTTGGAGTTGTCGCCGTCGCCGATGCCCGGGTAGGTCCACGCGCCCTTGTAGGGCCCGTCGGGGATTTGCGTGCTCTGCAGCCATTTGACGTTTCGCTCGATGAGCGACCGATCCTTGCCTGGCGTGGCGCGGGCGAACACCATCGTCTGCAGGGCGACGACATACGTTCGCTCGGGCCGGACGCGGCGGAGGTACTCGAGTGCCTTTTGCATCACCGGGTCGTCCGGATCGACCCCCGAGTTAAGCAGGGCGAGCGTGCAAAGTGCGCTGATTCCGCCGGGCATGCCGATCATGTCGGGCCAGGCCCCGTTAAGCTGCTGTTGGGCTTTCAGGTAGCCGACGCCGCGATCAATGGCCTTGCGGACCTGCTCGGCAGTGATTTCTGCCCGCACAGGTGCTACAAACAGCCCAATCAGTCCGGCTGCGAGCACGGCAGCGGCCACGAGCGGCTTCATGCGAGGACTCCTTGCGGCCGCGGACCGAAAACAGAGGACGGCAGGGGCATAAGTATCTTAGAATTAACCAGTTAAGACGGCAACTCTCCGCCCGACGACTTTGGCCGCTTTGGCCGGTCGCTGGTAAAATGATACCATTGGTAAATGA
>JAJFUI010000326.1 GCA_021372555.1 Planctomycetaceae bacterium
ATCCGTTTCCAACAAGCGCTGGGACGAACGCTTCACGACGAAATCATTCGCTGCCACCTTCAGCGGGCCCAGGTGCTGCTCTCGGAGACCGAAAGGACGATCGCCGAGGTGGCAGCAGCGGCAGGATTCGGCTCAGCGTGCCACATGTATCGGGTGTTCCGGAAGCACCTCGGATGCACGCCCGGCGAATGGGTCCGGAATGCGTAGGCCGCAAGATGGCCCTCTTTGGTGAACGGCCGCGTCACGCTATTTCCACAAGTCCTTGATGATTTCAACGGTCTTGTCGACCAGCATCTGGCCGCCTTCCGGCCCGATGACGTTGCTTTGGGGCACGGCCGAATAATGCCCCGCGGCCTGGGCCCGCTCGGTGGGCAGATAGCTGCCGAAGCCGGACATCTGGAGGATAAACGTCTGGGTCGCCGGCGACCGGGCCTTGATGCGAATCCCGTATTCGCAATAGAGTTCAAAAGGATTGGAGCAGACCACCAGGTCGCCGAGCCGGACGACGTGGATCTCGACCGGATAGGTTGCAGCGGGGTTCTTCTGCAACTGCTCGTAGCGCTCGACGACCCCGTGATGCCAGTCCCTGGCCATGAAGGCGACTCGGGCCGCGGAAGCCGGGTCTTTTTCGACCTGGGCCATGACGCCTTCGTACGCCGCCAGGGCTTCGCGGTACTGGGCTTCGGAAATCTTCGAGAGCGGCAGTTGAAGCACGACGGCGGAGTGTTTCAGAACGGGCTCGGCGAACTTCTCTTTCTGGGCCGCGTCGAACGTCTGGCTGACGGAAATGTCGATTCGCCGGGCCACTTCCTGGAGCTCATTGATTCCGCGCAGGGCCCGCATCCGCGCATTGGCGGCTTTGTGCAGCAGCGGGCGCGGCGACATGTCACCCGCCGCGGAACCCCAGCCGAGAACGACGACCGAATCGCCGTATCGAGCCTTCAACTTGTCGCGAACCGGAAGCCAAAAGTCGGCATTCACGGCCGATTGGCTCTCGATAACCTGCGAGGGGCAGGCAACGTTGACGGCGATCGCCTTCAAGTGATCCTCGGAATCATAGAAGAAGATGCAACCGACGTCATCATCGTCCATTCCTTCCAAATTGACAAAGTCCGGCTGGTTCGTATTGCCGTACATTCTTGCCGAACCGTTGGCGTAGACAGCCCGGCGGCTGAATCCGATGCTGTTCCGGTCCAGCCCGTAAGACATCTTTCCCGGAGCGAGGTTCTTCCATGCAGCGACAATTCCATCGCTGATCTTGTCGGCCAGATAGGCAATCGTCTCCTCGACAGTCATCGTTTCCGGATTGACGGGGATGCCGGGCGTTCCCGGCTGCAGGACGGGGGCGGTATGCGTGTGCGTGGCGGTCAGGACAATCTTCTCAACGTCGATCGATCCGTCTTTCTTCGCCACGGCGTTCCTGATTGCTTTGACAAAGACTTCCGGCAACTGCAAGAGGTCCAGAGAGACGAAGGTCGTTACGGCATCGCCTGATTTGAGGGCGACAACGTTGGCGGTCAGTGGCGTATCCGGTTTGGTCGAAAGCCGCAGGCCGAACTGCCCCCAGAGGGCGACGGCCTTGTTGGGCGTGATGTCGACCGACGCGGCCCCGACATTCAATTCAGCGCCGCGCGAGAGGGCGGGAAACACGAGCCACACAACGAGCGCGATTTGCGCCGTCTTCAGTCCGGAACGGAGCGGAAGCATTTTCATTTGGAGCTCCTCGACGAATTCTCTTGGATGCGGGCGGGCCCGGCGGGAAGGGGCCCAGCGAACGATTAAGAGCTTACCGCCGGCGTCCGTCGCTCTCAAGAAGCGGAGGAAGATTCGTTTATGACAGGTCACAGGTTACAGCCTGATAGCCGCGTGGGCTTGCCCGCGTTTGAGTCGCCACGCGGCTTTGCCCCGCCGCGGACCGATAGCCGCGTGGGCTTGCCCAATGGTTCTAACCTTCTATTGACAAAAAACGAGTCCTCCCAGATG